>CAVDHG010000008.1:0-17742 GCA_963608725.1 Agathobacter rectalis
GGCGAGTCCGGTTCGCGTTTGGGTCGATCGCGGTGCGGAGAGACCCCAAACGCGGTTGCGGGGGGAGGGGCGGGAAGGGGCAAAAAAGGAGGCGGTTTAGGGTTGCGGGGGGAGAGGGGGTTTCGGTATAGTGTGGGGGTCGATTGTTCGTGTTCGGTTGAACGAGAAAAAGGAGTCGGGAAGATGAAGAAAGCGTGTGCCGTTTTAGCCTTGGTGGCGTTTGGCGCGTTCGGGCAGTTATGGGCGAAAGGCTCGCCGGCAACGGCGTGGGTGCCGGACGATACGGATCTGCTCCTCGTAGGGCACAATTTGGACACGGTTGACGCCAAGGCCCAGGAGGCGTGGGACGCCGCACAAAAGGAAATGCGTGCCCTCGTCACGAAGGACGAGAAGGGAGTATGCGCGGGCTATAACGCGTTTGAGGACGTGGTCAACGTGCTCTTCGGGTGCTCGGACGATTCGAAGACGCTCAAGGCAAAGAACTCTGTTTTCGCGCTCTCCGTGCTCTCCCCCACCGAGAAGGGCAAGGGAAGCTCGGCGCGGATGTTTGCCCGCATAGAGAATCCCGCGCTCAAGATTGCCGAGCTGGATGCCGCCTTCGCGAAGGCTCAAGCGGCTTCCGGGGATAAACGCGCCATTACGCGTTCGGGCGAGTGGCGGGTGGTGCCGGTTTCGGTCGCGCCGATTGGCGGGGAGAAGCAGGCGGAGGCAGATGCCGGGTTCTTTGGGTATTGCCCCGTGGAAGGGGGCGTGCTCCTTGTAATGGCACCCACGCAAGCGGACGCTGAAGCCATTCGCGCCCAGAAGCTCCCGGGGCTTAAGGCTAAGAATCCGCTCCGCGCTGCGTTAAAGCCCTTGGACAAGACCCCCACCGGGCACTTCCGCCTGATGGTGCGCGACTTGGCGGACTGGGTGGCGCGTGAAACGAAGGCTTCCGGTTCCTCCCCGGAGAGCGCAACCGCCTTCTCGCCCTTGGTGCTTAAGACGCACGCGATCAGCCTCGCGGCGTATAACAAGCAGATGGCATTCACCCTCAAGCTCCAGAGCGTGATGGACGATGAGCAATCCGCCAGCGAATTGCAGGAGACGCTCGTGGCGTGGAAGGTCGCGCTCGCGCAGATGATCCTCCCGGCGATGTTGAAGACGAACGACTCCCAGCTCGGCAAGATCGTTCAGGGCATTACCTGCAAGGCGCAGGGGAAGAAGGTGGGGCTTCTGCTTTCCGTTACCCCCGAGCAAGCCTCAAAGCTCGGGAAAGAACTGCAGGCTCTCCAACAGAACATCACCGTCACGCCGAAAGCCCCCGGAGGCGGCGCACCCGACCCCATTAGCGCGTTGGAGCAGGATGATGATGACGACGGCGACTATCAAATCTCCGAGGAAGAGGCGCGCAAGATTCTCGACGGCGTCAAGGAAGAGAAGCGGTAAGGAAAGCGACGGCTCGCCCTACCCTTGCGCCCCGGGCTTGTTTTGGCTCGGGGCGCACCGTTTGGGAAGAGCGCGTGCGTTTTGATACACTGCTCCTCTCATGGCACGCCCAAAAGATATTACCGTAGTTTCCGCGCTGCTTCCCTCGCCGGAAGTGGCTGACGCCTTCTTGGAAGTGCTCGACGCCGAGGACTTCGTGCCGACCGTTTGGGAGGACTTCGAATCGCACACCGTGCGCTTAGAGGTTTTTCTGGAGGAGGCGGAGCAAGCTGGAGGCGTTGAGGAGAGGCTGCGCAACGCCTCGGAGATTCTGGGGCTGGAATTGACCTTCACGCGGGAAAGCCTCCCGGCGGCGGATTGGGCGGAGGCGTGGAAGCGGTTCTTCCACGTGGAGCACGTTTCGAAGCGGGTCGTGATTCGCCCCTCGTGGGAGCCTTACGAGGCACAAGCCGGGGAGGCGGTGATTACGCTCGACCCCGGGATGAGCTTTGGGACGGGGCGCCACCCCACCACGCAGGCGTGCTTGCGCTTTCTGGATGGGTTGGCGAAGGGCGATCTCTCGCGTCCGGTGCTGGATATGGGGTGCGGGAGCGGGATCCTTGCCATAGCCGCCCGCAAGCTCGGGTTCAGCCACGTGCGCGGGTTTGACTATGACCCGGACGCGGTGGAGGTGGCGAAGGAGAATGCGGCGTTGAATGGCGTGGCGATTCCCTTCGAGGCGCGGGACTTGGCGTCGAACCTCGACCAGGGGGCGGTGGTGCTGGCGAACATCTTGGGGCCCGTGCTCATCGAACACGCGCCGGAGGTGGCTTGCGCCGTCCTGCCCGGGGGCGCGGTGGTGGCATCTGGCATCCTCGACACGATTTACCCCGATGTGAAACGCGCCTTTGAAGCGCAGGGGCTGAGCGAGCAGGAATCCCTCCTGATTGGGGAGTGGCGTTCCGGCGTCTTTACGAAGGGGGGCAGCAGCCCCGACACTGGAGCATGAGCATGAACGTTCTCTTCGCGATCGGCGTCCTTTTCCTCATCACGTGCATCCCGGCTCTGGAGCTGAGAGCCTCGATCCCCGTGGGCTTCTTCGCGCTGGACGCCACGTGCGCGAAAGCGGCGCAGATGCTCGGCTTCGCCTGGGAGCCTTGCGCGTTGAATCCGTGGGTCGTCGCGGGGATTTGCATTGTGGCGAATATCGTGCTCGGGGTAGCCATCTTCGAGGTGCTCCTGCCCTGCCTGCAGCTCATGAGGCGGTTGGACTGGTTCGAAAAGCGCATCTGGCCGCTCTTTGAGAAGCGTCGGGAGAAGTTGCGCCCCGCCGTGGAGAAGTATGGCGAGTGGGGGCTGGCGATCTTTATCGGGGTGCCCCTGCCGGGGACGGGCGCGGTTACGGGAGCTGTGGGGGCATTCCTGCTCGGGTTTGACCGGAAGCGGTTTTACTTGGCGAACGCCGCGGGCGTCCTGATTGCGGGAATCTGTGTAACCGCGCTCTGCTTCCTCATCCTGAATGGCGCCGTGGCAGAAGATTCGCTCCTGCGCCGGCTCTTCATCAAGGAGATGTAACGCCCGCAGGTTGCGGGGCTTGCTTCGCATTCGGCTTGCGCGCTTTGCGCCGGCGCGGACGGCGTCGGTGCGGATTGGCTCGCACGGGCAGCTCCTCCCCTTCCGCGAGACGTGCTCCGGGACCGGCAGATTCGTAGAACTGCTTCCACGCCTCGAACTGCCACCCGCGCTTGGGCTCTAGCTTCGCGAGAACCCGTGCGCCGATCATCAGCTCGGGGAAGAGCGCGTGGTTGACGAAGCGCACGTCTCGCGCCGAAGTCGGCGAGGGCGCAGAAGCAAAGCGCGCCGAAAGCTCCAAGATGTCGAGAGCCGTCATCCACACCGTGCGCGGGAGGCGATACCGCTTCACCGCCGGTCTTAAAACCTCCTCGCCGGCAACGCGCCGCATGTGCCGTTCGTTGCCCCGCTTAATCCCGCCCTCTGAACGCAAGCGCGAGAGCGTGGCGCACGCCATCGGGTAGTAGAGCGCGGCAAACGCCATCGCCGGCGTGGTCTCCGCCTCGGCTGAGACGGCGTCCAAGGCGTGGAGGGCATCCCAGACGGCTTGGGCGTGCTCGGGCTTTTCTCGCATCCACGCGGTCAGGCTCGGGAGCAACTCCGCCAGAAGCCCATACTCAAAGGCAAGGCGGATCGAACGCTCCGAGGCACCGTGGACGAATAGACGCTGGATCTCCTCGCAGAGCCGGGAGAGGGACGCCTTCGCCAGCTCCGGGGCGTACCGGCGCATGGCTTTGAGTTCCGCCGGGCAGATGTCGAAGCCGAGCTTGGCGGCGAAGCGCACCGCCCGCATCATGCGCACGGGGTCTTCGCGGAAGCGGATCGCTGGGTCGCCTATCGAGCGGATGCGCTTGGCTTTGAGGTCCTCCAGCCCGCCAACGTAGTCGATGATAGAGAAGGTCTTAATATCGTAGAAGAGACCATTTACCGTGAAGTCGCGCCGGAGCGCGTCCTCCTCCGGCGTGCCGAAGGTGTTGTCCTCCATCTGGTAGAGATCTTGGTCTTCTTGCCCGGCGGAGGCGTCCGGAGCCTTCCGGAAGGTGGCAGTCTCAATAACCTTCTTGCCGAAAACGATATGCGCGAGCCGGAAGCGTCGCCCCACGAGGAAGCAATTGCGGAACTCCTTGCGGATCTCATTCGGGCGGGCGTCGGTGCCGACGTCGAAGTCTTTGGGCTGACGCCCGAGCAGGAGGTCGCGCACGCTCCCGCCGACGAGGTAGGCTTCGTGGTTGAGCGAGGCGAGGCGGTGGAGCACCTTGAGGGCGTCGGGGTCTATATTGCTACGCGAGAGCGCGTGTTCGGAGCGGGGGATGATACGGGGCTTAAGGTGTTTACGGAATCGGAACAGAAACATGTAGGCGTGCTCTTTTCAAACTGTTATGCCGTCTTTTCCCCGGAGGGACTACCAGGCATTTTCGGCTGCTTGCTTGCGTTGACGCTCTTCCTTAACGCTTCGCGTCTTGTCGCGCATAGCTTCGAGCCGGACTTTGTCATACTTGTCGTTCAGACGCTGCACCTCGGCGAGGAAGGGGGAGTTGCCGAGCTTCTTCTGATACTTCAGCTCGTCCTCCACTGCCTTAGCGTAAGCGTTCTTATCTAAGAACCACTGCATCTTGTTGTGCTTATACCGTTCCTCGGTGTCGTCGGGGATGTTGGTAAAGGCTCCCATAAAGATCGCGTTGCGGACGAAGAGTGCCCACTCGTTGGTTACCTTCTTCTGGTTCCGCGGGGAGGTGGTGGTAAAGTTGTTACGCAGGAGCGCGGTCAGGTCTGCGCCAGCCTGCGTGTCCCCAAAGTTGGTATTCCGCGCCAGGGCGGTGGCACCGGTCGCACCATCGGAGACGCTCACGAACATATTCGCAAAGCCCTGCATGAGGTCGAGAATCTTGGACGCGTTCCCCTTGCGCACCGCCGCGAGCCGGAAGATGGCGTCGGTATTGGCGATGTTCAGGAGCATAGCAGAGCGCAGGAGTGCCTCCTGCTGTTCGGTGCTGGCATTCAGCGAGGGGTCGCTATTGGCGGTATACTGGTCGAGAATCAGCAACGCCATGCGCGAATCCTCCCAGTTGCGCAACCCGATGTTCATTGCTTCGCACAGCCCGATGTGCCAGCGCACGTTGTTCAGGTCTTCCGACTTCGTGTTCTGGCGCGTCATCTTTTCGAACCCGGTCAACTTCGTTTTGGGGTTCGTGACAGGGCCGTAAATCGGAGGCAAGTGCCACCCCACGGTCGAAACGTCTATCGTGTCCACCGAGTGATGCATCGAGGTATAGAACTTCCCGTCGCGGTAGTTATACGTCATGAACGCCCGGTGCCCCGGCTGACCCATCCCCTGCGCCGGCGTCCCAATCGACCTCTGGGCAAACTCCGCCATCGTGGAAAGACGCCCGCAGACGCCTCCATCCGTCAGGATGCGCGGCGTCGCATTGGGGTCCCATGCCGCATCGTTGTAGCGAATCTCGGGCTTGGTGTAATCGAAGGAGTACGTCGCATACCCCGGCACGCTCCCCTTGGAGCGATAGTAGTTCCACCAATAGGTCGACTCATCCACCGGGTCAAGGTCGGTGAGCAGCAAAAGCAGCGGCCAAGGCGTCTGCGACAGCGGGAACAGCCCCGACCTCTCCGCGCCCTTCTCCTCGTAACGCATGATTCGCAGGCACAGCGTCTCGACAATTGTCCCGTTCGTCCGGGGCGGGTACCGCTTCGCTGCGTGCGCGATCTTATCCCAAGGCAGGCTAGAAGGCTCCCGCCCCTCCGAGAGGCGAATCCCCGTCTTCACATAGAAGGGCTGAGCACCCAGATCGCGCAACTCAAAGACCTTCGTCTTCGAATTCTGCTTCAACCAATTCACCACGCGCTTGGCGTCTTCATCGCCCCCGAGGTCAAACTGCGCGTGCATCTGCCTCAGGCGGTTCAACCGCTCTGCTTCATCCTTGAAGAGCTGACCATTCGTATCGCGCGCGAACGACGCCTCGTCAGGCACCGCCACATCGTGATTGACCGACCAACCGTTCTCCCGCTGCACCTGCTTCTCGAGTTCGCCCTTCCGCTTCGGGTCCCACGTCAAGTCCCGCGAGCTCACAATTCCATAACGGTCTGCCGAGAGCGAACTGTCGAGAATGCGGCTCCCCCGATAGCGCACTGCGTAGGCGATGAGCAGTTGCTGATACTTTTCGGCGTAGACCGGACCCACCAGCTTGGCGAGCTTGACGAAGTTGTGAATCACATTCGGGTTCGGCGGGTATTCGAGCGCGAAGGTGGCATTCAAAACCGCCGGATGCGCGTTGAGCCACTCCCAGGTGATCTCGCTAAAGTGGAGAGAGGGCGTAACCAAGCGCATACAATGGTCGAAATACGCCGTCCGCACGGCGTCATTAAAGAGGAAGCCCGAGTCGTACAACGCCGCATCCAGCCAACGCAAATCCGCGTTCCCGGTGGGCGGAATCGGCTTGTGATAGGCACCGATGTCGCGGAACTGCGCACTCAGCCCAGCACTTAAAGAGACAATCAGCAAAAACAATATTCGCCGCATGGTGCTACCATACCAAAAAACCAACTCTTCCCGCCACGCCCCCCGCTCCTCCCAAACCACCCCCTTGAACCGCGTTTCCCCCAAACGCGAACCGACCTCCCCTCAATCTTGACGCAGACAGACCCCAAACTCGGTTCAACCCCTCCTCCCCCCGCAACCGAGTTTGAGGTCTCTCCGCACCGCGTTTCACCCAAACGCGAACCGGGAAGACCTCGATCGCGGTGCGGAGGCACTTATGAACAGACTTATGAACACTTTTGCATAAGTGCTTGATTCTTCGTCGGGCGATTCGCGCCTTTTCCGCGATAAGCCCTTACCCCATCCGACGATAAACCGAAATGTTCATAACTTTGCCCTTCCGCTACCCCGTTTTACCCCCTTTTCCCCTACCCCTCTGAACCGAGTTTGGGGTCTGTCCGCACCGCGTTTGGGTGAAACGCGGTGCGGAGACCGGGGGAACTCGGTTGCGGGGGGAGGGGTGGAGAAGGGCAAAAAGGGGTGGGGTTTCTTGCGGGTTGGGGGGAGGTATGATATACTCCCCTCTCATTTTGCTTTTATAAGAATTGTTAAGGAATCGTCACCATGAAGACAGATGTCCAGAAAGCCGGGTCTTGCCGAGTCAAACTTGCAGTTGAAGCTACCGCAGAAGAGATTGACCCCATCTACAAAGCCGTTCAGAGCGCGTTCACGGCGCAGGTGAAGTTGCCCGGATTCCGTCCCGGCAAGGCACCGTGGGATCAGATTGAGAAGCTCCACTCCGGTGCCATCCGCGAAGAGATTCAGCGGCGCGTGGTGCGTAAGCTCATCGAAGCGAGCCACGATGCGAAGGTTGACTACGTCGCCCTGGTCGACATCGAAGGTTTGCGTTCCGGGAAGGGCGAAGGCGCGTCGGCAACGTTCGTGCTGGACGTCAAGCCGGAGTTTAAGCTCCCTGACCCCGCGAAGTGGCGCGTGAAGAAGCTCGACGAAACGGTCGGCGACAAGGAGATCGAGGAGCGTTTGGCGTCTGTCCGCCGGATGGCAGCCTCCTTCAAGGAAGCCACCGCCGAAGACGTTGCCACGGAAGACGATTTGCTCGCCATTTCCTTTACCTCCAACCTTGACCCCGAGAAGATCTCCGCGGCAGCCAAGCACTACGCCTCGGACGATGAGTATTGGGTGCAGCTGCGCGAGGATGCGTTCATCCCCGGATTGAAGGATGCCCTGCTCGGGAAGAAGGTGGGAGACAAGGTGGCGTTGAAGGCTTCCTACCCCAAAGACTTCCGCATTGAAGACCTCAAGGGCAAGCGCGTAAACTACGATATTACGGTTAAATCCATGCGCAAGCTCGTCCCGGCAGATGACGCCACGGTACTCGCTCGCTTCGGCGCGAAGGACATGGACGAACTCGTCAAGGCGGTTACGGACAACCTTAAGGCAGCGAAGAAGTACGCCGAGGAAGAGCGTGCAACGAAGGAGCTGTGCGCGTTGATCGAGAAG
The DNA here is from genome assembly GCA_963608725.1 of Agathobacter rectalis. Taxonomy (GTDB): domain Bacteria; phylum Verrucomicrobiota; class Kiritimatiellia; order RFP12; family DVOR01; genus Spyradenecus. The sequence continues at coordinate 7,991 of CAVDHG010000008.1, forward strand.
TCCGCCAAGTTCGACCTGCCCGAGCGCGTGCTGAACGACCGCATCTACGATGAGCTGTACGTGGACGCCGCCAAGCCTTTGGAGACGTACAAGGGCGACGCGGAGGCGTTGAGGAAGTCGGACGCTTACAAGGACGCCACAACTCGCGCCACGGCAGCGTTGCGCCGAGCTTACGTGCTCCTCGCGCTTGCCAAGGCGCAGAACATCACCCTCACGGAAGCCGAGATCAACGAAGCTCTCGACCGCTTGTCGCAATCCTCCGGGTTGGCGCGTGAAGAGCTGACGAAGCGCATGATCCGCAACGACCGCCTGCAAGGCTTCCTGGATCACACGCTCGAGAACAAGATGCTCGGCGAATTGCTCAAGACCTGCGCCGTGCTCTAAGAGCGCGGGCAAGCTCTGAAAAGGACGCCACGGAGGGGAAAGCTCTTGCGTGGCGTTCTTCTTTTCCGGGGCGTGGCGTCGCGAACGAGAGGTGGGGCACTTTAGGTATACTATTGAATCATGGCACAAGAGGCACAGAAGGCGCAGAATCCCTCGGAATGTTTAACCCCAATGATGCGGCAGTACCGTCGCACCAAGGAGGAGCTGGACGACCATACCTTCCTCTTCTTCCGCATGGGCGACTTCTATGAGATGTTCTTTGAAGATGCCGAGCTGGCGGCGCCAATTCTGGGGGTAGCCCTCACGCGCCGAGCGGGCGCGCCAATGTGCGGTTTGCCGTATCACGCCGTCGATGCCTACGTGGCGAAAGCTCTGAGAGCGGGATACAAGGTTGCCATTTGCGAGCAGACGGAAGACCCGAAGAAGGCAAAGGGACTCGTCCGGCGCGAGATCACGCGGATTGTCTCGGCAGGCTCAATCACCGAAGACGCGATTCTGAATGCCGGAAAGGCGAACTACTTGGCGTCCGTCTACGCCGGGAAGCGCGGGGGCTTCGGGCTTGCGGCATTGGAGCTTTCGACGGGCGAACTCGCCGTTGAGGAATGCGAGAACGAGCAGGCGTTGGTGGAGGCGTTGCGACGCGTTGAACCGAGCGAGACGGTTATCCCCAACGAGCAGAATGAAAGGCTCAAGCTCCTCCTGGTGCCGGAGGTGGCAGGAACCCTGACCGAGACGGACGCTTGGCAATTCCTGGCAGACCAAGCCGAGGATGTCCTGACGCGGCACTTCCATGTTCACTCGCTGGAGGGCTTCTGTGGCGCGGGGGTGCGCCCGCTCTGGACGCAAGCAGCGGGAGCACTCCTGCACTACGTCCGCCAAACGTTGCGCAGACCTCTCGACCACGTCCAGAATCTGCACGTGCGGAACAACGGCGCGTTCTTGACTTTGGATGAATGCACGTGCCGGAATCTTGACCTCTTGCCGGTGCCGGGCGGTGCTCCGGAGGCGGAGACGCTCCTGGGCGTTCTGGACGGCACGCGCACCCCGATGGGGAAGCGGTTGCTCCGAGCGTGGATTCGCTCGCCGTTGCGTCAGGTGGAGCCAATCCTCGCGAGGCAGGACGTGGTGGAGGAGTTCACCCGCGAGCGCAAAACGCTTTCGACCTTGCGCACGCGCCTTGCCGAGACGCGGGACATTGAGCGCGTGATGACGCGCCTCTCAGGAGGCTCGGGGAATGGACGCGACTTGCGGGCGTTGACGGATTCACTCTTGCAGATTCCGGAGATTCGCCAGTTGCTCGCACCATTGACGTCGACGCTCCTTAAGCACCTGTGCGCAGAGTTGCAGGATTTGCCGGACTTAACGGCGAAACTGAAGTCGGCACTCGTGGAGGCTCCGCCCCTCACCGTGCGCGAGGGCGGTTTGATCCGCGAAGGCTTCTCCGACGAGCTGGATGCGTTTCGCACGGCAACGCGCAATGGGCACTCGTGGATCGCTGAGTACCAGGCGAAGCAACAGACCGAGACCGGGATCCGGACGCTGCGCATACGCCGGAACAACGTCTTCGGGTTCTACATCGAAGTGAGCAAGGGGCAGCTTGCCAACGTGCCGGCGACCTATGAGCGGAGGCAGACAATCGTCAACGCCGAGCGGTATATCACCCCGGAGCTGAAGACGTATGAAGAAAAGATTGTCGGCGCACAGGACAAAGCCAACGCGTTAGAGTACGAGATCTTCCAGGACCTGCGCGAACTGGTTTGTAAGCACTTGAGCATCATCCAGAAGACGGCGAGTGCGCTGGCGCAGTTGGATGTGTTGCAGGGTTTTGCCGACCGTGCGCTCGCGCTGGGATACGTGCGCCCGAAGGTGGACGCCTCGCACGAGCTGGAGATTGTGAACGGGCGCCACCCGATCGTGGAGTTGCAACCCGGCTCGGAGCGGTTCGTCCCGAACGATACGCAGGTTGACACGCAGAAGCAACAAATCCTGCTCATCACGGGTCCGAATATGGCGGGCAAGTCGACGTACATTCGGCAGGTTGCCGTGCTCGCCATTATGGCGCACCTGGGGAGCTACGTCTCGGCGGAGTCGATGCACGTGGGGCTGGTCGATCGCGTCTTTACGCGGGTCGGCGCGGGGGATGATTTGGCGAGAGGTCGCTCCACGTTCATGGTGGAGATGCAGGAGACGGCGAACATTCTGAATAATGCCACGCCACGATCGCTCATCGTCTTGGATGAAATCGGGCGCGGGACGTCTACTTTCGACGGTCTTTCCATCGCCTGGAGCGTGGTGGAGTATCTCCACAATACGCCCGAGCGCAAGGCGCGGACGCTTTTCGCGACGCACTACCATGAACTCACCGCGCTTGCCGATGCGCTTGAAGGGGTCTGCAACTACTCCGTGCAAGTCCACGAGCAGGGCGACCGCGTGATCTTCCTCAGGCGGATCATCCCCGGCGCGGCGGATAAGAGCTACGGCATCCACGTGGCGCGACTTGCCGGACTCCCCGGCGAAGTGGTGGCGCGAGCGAATGTCATCCTCTCCGAACTGGAGGGGCAGAAGTCGGCTCTCCCCACCGAGGCTCCCAAGCGGAAGCATCAGGAGCCGGAAGAGGAAGACCCGCAACTCACGTTGCTCTGAGTTTTTTGCGTTACGGCTCGTCCCCGCGCAGGCGACGCATGAAGGTGCGCAGACCGTCGAGTCCGCCCTCCTGAAGCGCGTGCACGGCAGCGGAGCCGACAACGATGCCCTGCGCGTACTGCCCGAGCTTGTGCGCCGTGGCGTAGTCGGAGATGCCAAAGCCCGCCGCGAGAGGAAGCGTCGTTACCTTTCGAAGAGCCTTGAGTCTATCGGGAAGCTCTGCCGGGAGCGTCTTACGAGCACCGGTGATGCCCCGGACGGTGATGACGTAAGCAAAGCCCGAGCACCCGGAGACCAGCTTCGACGCCCGCTCAGGGTCGGTCGCAGGAGAGATCAGCGGGATCCACGAGAGCCCCGCCTTGTCGGCAATAGGCTTGATCTCCTCGCGCTCCTCGTAGGGCACGTCCACCACGAGCAAGCCATCGATCCCCGCTTCGACCGCGTCGGCGCAAAGCTTCGGCACGCCATACGCCAGAAGCGGGTTGTAGTAGGAGAAGAGGACAAGCCCGATCGCCGGGTGCTTGGCGCGGAGACGCTTGGCGGAAGCGAGGATCTTCGAGAGGTTGACGCCTCCTTTGAGAGAGACGATGTTCGCGCCTTGGATCACGGCACCATCGGCAATCGGATCCGAGAAGGGCACGCCCAGCTCGATGACGTCCGCGCCCTCGGTGGCGAGCGCATCTAAGACGGCGTCGGTGGCGTCCATGCTCGGGAACCCGCAGGGCATGAAGAGGATTCGCGCAGGGCGACCCTGTGCGTTGGCGGTGGCGAAAGCGATTTCAAGTCGGTTCATTGTTGGATCCCTTCGTAGTGGTACTCGGGGTGGCGTTGCTTCCACGAGGCGACGTTCCCCATGTCCTTGTCCCCGCGACCGGAGAGGTTGACGACGAGCACGGCGTCCTTCGAAAGCGTGGGCGCGATGCGGATTGCCTCGGCGAGGGCGTGCGAGCTCTCGAGAGCCGGGATGATGCCTTCGTAGCGGCAGAGGAGGTCAAAGGCGCGGATTGCCTGCTCGTCGTCGCACACCGCGTAGCGGACGCGCCCGATGTCTGCCAGGAAGCAGTGCTCGGGGCCCACGCCCGGATAGTCCAGCCCCGCCGAAGCGGAATACGCCTCAACCACTTGCCCCTCCGGCGTCTGCAGGAGCATGGTCTTGCAACCGTGCAGAACGCCGAGCGACCCGCCGTTGATGCTGGCAGCGTGCTCCCCAGAGGCGAGACCGCGTCCGCCGGCTTCGACACCCGTCAGGCGCACGGAGGGATCTTTCAGAAATCCGGCGAAGATGCCCATGGCGTTCGAGCCACCCCCGACGCAGGCGAGCACTTCGTCTGGCAGACGCCCCAGTTTCTCCAAGCACTGCCTACGCGCCTCCTTGCCGATGACCGATTGGAAGGTGCGCACCATCTCCGGATAGGGCGCGGGGCCTGCGACAGTCCCGATGACGTAGAACGTTTGCTCCGCCGTCGCCGCCCAATCGCGGATCGCCTCATTCATGGCATCCTTGAGCGTGCGTGAGCCGGATTCGACGGCGACCACCTTTGCGCCCAGTGCGTGCATCCGGTCAACATTCGGGGCTTGCCTTTCCACATCCACCGCCCCCATGTAAACCTCGCACGGCAGACCGAAGAGCGCCGCCACGGTCGCCGTCGCCACGCCGTGCATCCCTGCTCCGGTCTCGGCGATCAGGCGCGTCTTCCCCATCCGCTTGGCTAGGAGGACTTGCCCGATGACGTTGTTCACCTTGTGCGCCCCGGTGTGATTGAGATCCTCGCGCTTGAGGAAAATCCTTGCGCCGCCCAGTGCCTCGCTCAAGCGAGAAGCATAGTAGAGCGGGGACTCGCGCCCGACGTAGTCGCGCATCAAGTCGTCGTAGGTCTTGCGGAAAGCCGGGTCTGCGATCGCCTCGCGGAAGGCGGTGTCGATCTCGGAGAGCGTTGGCATGAGGGTTTCGGGGACGTACTGCCCGCCGTAGATGCCGTAATGTGTTTTCATTGCTTTGCCTTTCGGATAAATGCCGTTACCTTTTCCATGTCTTTGTGCCCGAACGTCGACTCCGTCCCGCTCGAGACATCCACGCACCAGGGCTTGACCGCCCGGATCGCCGCTTCGACGTTCTCCGGCGTCAGCCCCCCGGAGAGCACCAGCCGGCGTGTTCGCGCCAACCGCGCTGCCTGCTGCCAATCCCCGACGTTGCCCCTTCCCGGCGCAGCATCAAGGACGATCACCTGCTTTGGATGCCTCCCCGGAACCGCTTGCCAAACCTCCACTCCGGCGCGACGAAACGCGCACCCATAGAGTTGGACAACGTCCAGCCCGCCCAGCTCGACCATCCGCGCAATGACGGCAGGAGCCGTCCGCACAAAGATGCCGACCTTCTTTAGGCGGACGGGGACTTGCGAGAGCTCGCGCATCCGCTCTTCCGAGACGAAACGCGGAGACTTCGGATAGAAGACAAAGCCCGCGAAGTCCGCGCCCGCGCCGTCCACTTCCCGGAGATCCTCCGGCGTCGTGATCCCGCAAATCTTTACCTTCACGCCAGAAGCTCCCGCAGTAAATCCGGTTTGCGCATCAGGGCTTCGCCGATGAGAAAGCGTCGCGCCCCCGTCTCAAGCATATCCGCCTTGGAGAAGATGGCACTCTCAGCGACGGCGATGCAGCCCTCCGGCACCTTCTCGATTAGCGCACGCACGATCGCCAAGTCCGTCTTAAACGTCCGCAGGTCTCGCGCATTCACGCCGATGATGCGGACTCCCGCCTTCGCCAGCCGTTCCACCTCCTCTGCCGTGTGCGCCTCGCCCAGGACGTCAAGCCCGAGCGTTTCCGCCTGAAGGTAGAGCGCACGCAACGGCTCATCCTCAAGCATCGCCGCGATGAGGAGCACAGCGTCGGCTCCGGCTTCGCGTGCCTCCAAGAGCTGGTACCCATCGAAGATAAAGTCCTTCCTTAATAAAGGAAGCGACGTCGCCTTGCGTGCCTTGCGGAGCACGTCGAGCGAACCCAAGAAGAACGCTTCTTCCGTGAGGATGGAGCACGCCGAAGCTCCGAGGCGTTCGTAGTTCCGGACGATCGCTTCCACGTCGAAGTCCTCTGCGATAACCCCTTTCGAGGGCGAAGCCTTCTTCGCTTCGGCGATGACGTGGAGCCCCGGTTGCGCCAAGGCTGCGCCAAACCCACGCGTCGGAGGCAAATCCGCGCAACGGTGCACAAGCTCCGCCTCCGGAAGACGCGTCTTGGCGTCCGCGAGGACTTCGCGCTTCTTCGCGAGAATGCGTGCGAGAATATCAGGAAGCATGGCTGATCTCTATTAAGGCATTCAGTTTCTTTAACGCCGCGCCCGAGTCGATACTCTCGCAAGCCTTGGCGTAACCCGCTTCCAGCGACTGCGCGATCCCCGCAACGTAGAGCACCGCTCCAGCGTTGAGGGCAACCACCGCTCGTGCGCCCGAGCGATTCTTTCCTTCGAGGATACTGCGCAGAATCTCCGCGTTCTCCTGCGGCGTGCCTCCGCGAATCTCCTCAGCCGAGAAGCGTTGCCCGAAGAGAAGCTCCGGATAGAAGTCATAGGTATGCTTCTCGCCCTCGGCGTTCAACTCGGTAATGCGCGTAGCGTCCGTTACCGTCAGTTCGTCCAGCCCGTCATGACCGTGCACCACGAGTGCTCGGCGCATTCCAAGCTGGTGAAGCGTATCGGCGAAAAGCTCGGTGAGTTGCGCATCGTAGACGCCGATCACCGCCGCGGAGGCGTGCGCTGGGTTGATGAGCGGGCCCAGGAGATTAAAGATCGTCGGCGTCCCCAACGCCCGGCGCACGGGTGCAATCCGCGCAAAGACCGGGTGTAGTTGCTTCGCGAAGAGGAACCCGATTCCGATCTCGGCGATAGCGCGCTCCATCGCTTCCGGCGGACAATCCAAGTTGAACCCGCACGCGCCAAGCACATCTGCCGCTCCGGACTTCCCGCTGACGGCTCGATTGCCGTGCTTGGCGATCCGCGCCCCTGCGCCCGCCGCGACGAAGGATGCCGTGGTGGAGATGTTGAAGCTCGCGCCACCATCGCCACCGGTTCCGACCACATCGACCGTTGGCGCAAGCCCGGCATCGATCGCCACCGCATGACGCAGCAGGAAGCGTGCCGCTCCTGTCAACTCGCTATGCGCCACGCCCTTCATGCGCAACGCCACGAGGAATCCCGCGAAGGGCACATCCTCAACCTTGCCCTCCAGGACTTCCCCCAGCACTGCCCCCATCGTTTGCTCGTCGAGGTCTTTCCCGGCGAGCACGGCATTGAACGCTTCCTTAAAGAGCATGACGGCACCTCTGCGTGAAGTTGGCGAGTTGTTGTTTCCCGGCTTCCGTGAGGATCGACTCGGGGTGATACTGAATCCCTTCTATCGGCAGTTCCCGGTGGCGGATGCCCATGATTTCGCCATCAGCCGTCCGTGCCGTTACCTCCAAGCAAGCCGGGAGCGTCTCGGCGTCCAGCGCCAAAGAGTGGTAGCGCACGGCGCGGAACGGGTTGGGCACGCCGGCGAAGACGCCTCGCCCATCGTGCGTAACTTCCGAAATCTTCCCGTGCATGACCTGCTTGGCGTGAATCACCTTCGCGCCAAAGACTGAGCCGATCGCCTGATGCCCCAGGCACACGCCAAGCATCGGCACCTTTGCTTCCGCGCCAGCGCGCACAAGATCGCAAAGGATGCCCGCATGGTCGGGCGAGGAGGGCCCCGGCGAGAGTAGAATGCCCGCAGGCTTCAGGGCAAGGACGGCTTCGGGCGTGATATCGCGGTTACGCCGCACCTCCACTTCGGCACCCAGCGCATACAAGAGGTGCACGAGGTTATAGGTAAAGGAATCGTAGTTGTCGAGCACAAAGATCATGATCTAAAACCTCCCTTAACGCAGTTCAAAGCCACGCGAAGCCAAGCGGATCGCATTGAAGACGGCGGAAGCCTTGTTAATCGTCTCTTCATATTCCTTTTCCGGGACGGAGTCGTTCGTGATTCCTGCCCCGGCGCGAACGGTGAGACGGTGCCCATTCAGCTCCAAGGTGCGGATAGTGATCGCCAAGTCCATGTTCCCGGTGTTCGAGAAGTACCCCACCGCCCCGCCGTAAACACCGCGAGGGACAGGCTCCAAATCGTGGATCAACTCCATGGCGCGAATCTTCGGCGCGCCGCTCAACGTCCCGGCAGGGAAGGTCGTCCGCAACAAATCGAACGCATCATAGGGCGCACCCAACACGGCGTGTACGTCGCTGACCAAATGCATCACGTGCGAGTACCGCTCAATGTGCATGAAGTCCGTTACATGGACGCTTCCGGGCACCGCCGTGCGCCCGAGGTCATTGCGCCCGAGGTCGACCAACATCAGATGCTCTGCCCGCTCTTTCGCGTCGGAGAGGAGTTCGTCCGCGGCTGCGCGATCCTGCTCGGGCGTTGCGCCGCGTTTCCGCGTCCCGGCAATGGGGCGCACCATGCTCTCGCCTTGCTCCAAGCGCACCATCGTCTCCGGCGAAGAGCCAACGAGTGTAAACGCCCCGCGCTTGAAAAAGAAGGTGTACGGCGAAGGGTTGACCGCCCGCAAGGCGCGGTAGAGCTGCACGGGCGCAACCTCCACGTCCGCATAGAATCCCTGCGAGAGCACCACCTGAATGCACTCGCCGTCGCGAATCGCCTGCTTGGCGGAATCGACCATTGAGCAAAAGGTCTCCTTGTCCATCTCGCCGTGCAACCGCGGAGGCTCTGCGCCCGGCACCGGTTTCGGGAGGAGCGGACGAGGCAGGAAGAAGGGAGCCTTTATCGCTTCCAGTCGCTTCAAGCCGTCCTCATACGCTTCACGCGCAGAGGCATACTGCTCCGGATTGAGCATCACGACCGCCGTGAGCGTGTGGCGCAAGTTGTCAAAGATGAGCACATCGTCCACGAGCAGGAAGAGCGCATCGGGCACCGTTGAGGGACGCTTCGGCTCGGGCAACTGCTCGAAGGTGTTCACCATCTCGTACCCCACGTATCCCACCGCACCCCCGAAGAAGGGAGGCAGAGCCTCGCACGCGATCGGCGTCTTTCCGAGGAGGGGTTTTAACGCCTCAATCGGCGAACGCTGGAAGGGCAACTCGCGCTTCCCGGCGCGGTCTTCCACAAATGCCTTCCCGTGCTCGACGGTGAAGACGCCCTTGGGCGCGTAACCGAGGAAGGAGTACCGACTGAACCTGCCCCCCTGCCCGCAACTTTCTAGGAGGAAGACGTCGTCGCGCTCGGCGACTCGTGCCAACGCGCTTACCGGCGTTTCGAGGTCTGCCAGCGTCTCGGCGGTTAAAGGGATGGGGCGACCCTGCTTAAACAGAGCTTCGAAGGCTTCGTAAGAGAGTGTCTCTTTCATGACTGTGTCTATTCCTCAAAAAACAAATCTCCGGACGGTCTTTTCAACCCTTCCGGAGACGTGTACCTGTAAAAACGAAGAACGGCGACCCTGTAATGCACTGGGATCGCCGAAACTCATACTCTGACTGTCCAATTAGTCCGCAACACGTTCCGGCGAGCATCCTCGCCAGAGCCATCGACCGCACATCGTGTTGTGGAACTTGTCGTACATAACGGAAACATATAATACCCCTCCCCCTCCCCCTTGTCAACCCCCTTTTTTACAAAAACCGCCCCTCCCACCCCCACCCCCGCAACCGACTTTCCCCCGAACGCGAGGCGGAGAGGAGGGAGACGCGAGGCGGACAC
>CAVDHG010000009.1:0-16925 GCA_963608725.1 Agathobacter rectalis
TATGAAAAAGCTCCTCTTGGCTGTTCTTGTTGTGGTGGGCGGAGTTGCGCTCAGTATCGGGTTTTCGGGTTGCGTGACGGCGCGGCAGTCGGAAACCGAAAGTCTCTTCAAAGGCGCAAAGTGGATTCAGCACCCCGTGCCACCCTATGCGCAGTATCCGGGAATGCCCGTCTTCCGCAAAAAGTTCTTCTCTACCGGCGGGAAAATCACGTTGGCAATCTGCGGGCTGGGTCAATACGTCGCCACGCTCAACGGTAAACCGCTCGCCGATCGCGAGGTCTTAACCTCAGGTTGGACGCTCACGGAGAAGACCTGTCTCTACGACGTCTGGACGCCCGAGGCGCGTTTTGGCGAGAACGTCCTGGAAATCACGTTGGGCAACGGCTTCTATAACGTCCCCAAAACCAACCGCTACGCCAAGCTCATCACCGACCTGCGCACGCCGAAACTCCTCGTTGGGGGAGACGTGGTGTCGGACGAGACGTGGGAGACGGCGTTTGGCGACATCATCTTCTCGACGGTCTTTGGTGGCGACGACAAGGACGCCCGCTTGACCGGTAAGGAGGAGTGGGGGCACGTTGAGATCACCTCGTCGCCGGGCGGGGAGTTGCTACCCTCCACCTTCCACGTGCGCACCTTCGATACCGTTGAGCCGGTCAAAATTTATGAGCTTGCGCCGGATCGCTTTATCTACGACTTCGGGTTGAACGCTTCCTACATTCCCACCTTCAAGGTGAAGGGCGAGGAAGGCGCGTCGGTGAAAGCGATCTTCGCGGAATGGCTGGTGCAAGGAAAGGATGGCGGGAAGCCTTGGATTGAGGACAGCGCGTGCGGAGGGGGGTCGTCGTGCACGTACATCCTGCGGGGCGACGAGGCGGGCGAAACGTATACGCCGCCCTTCTTCTACCGCGGTTACCGTTATGCCCGCGTGGAGCTTACGCCGGCAAAGAAGGGTGGCGCGTTGCCGAAGCTGGAAGCGTTCACTTCCAAGACGATTCACGCTGACGTCCGCAAGGCGGGTTCCTTCGAGTGCTCCGTCCCGCTCTTCAATCAGATTCGCGACATCATTGTGCGTGCGCAGGAATCGAACATGGTGAGCGTCTTCACCGATTGCCCGCATCGAGAGAAGCTCGGCTGGCAGGAACAGTACAACGCGCATAGCGACCAGATCCGCTGGGAGTGGAACGCCGACCCGGTGTACGCCAAGGGTTGCCGGGACATGGCAGACTCGCAAACGGAGAAGGGGTTGGTGCCGGACATTGCGCCGGAGTTCACCCTCTTCCCGGGTGGGTTCCGCGACTCGGTGGAGTGGGGCTCGTCGATGATCCTCGTGCCGTGGCAACAGTATGAATGGAGTGGCGACACCTCGCTCATCCAGACCTACTACCCGAATATGAAGGCGTACTTCGAGTATCTCGTCATGCGCTCAAGAGGGGGGATCTCCCACGGTGGGCTCGGCGACTGGCTGAGCATCCCCAGCAATGGGGGCGGAGCAGTGAAGTACACGCCCTCGGATTTGACCTCGACGGCGTATTTCTACAAGAATGCGCGGGTCATGGAAGCGTGTGCGCGTATGCTCAATAAGCCCGAGGACGCGGAGCAATTCCGGAAGCAAGCCGACGAGACACTCGTTGCCTTCAACGCCAAGTGGTGGAACGAGCAGAAGGGTTACTACGCCTCCGACTCACAGGCGTCCAATGCGATTGCCATCGACTTCGGTCTCGCCACCGGGAAGCGTGCCGAGCGGGCAGGGAAATCGATTGTTGCCGACCTCGCTTCCCGCGGAAACAACCTCACCGCCGGGGAAGTCTGCTACCCCTATCTGCTCAAGGCACTCTCCGCGGCGGGGCGTAACGACGTCATCTACGCCATGAGCATGATTACCGACACGCCCGGCTTCGGCTACATGATCCAGTTCGGCGAAACCTCGCTCCCGGAAACGTGGAATTGCGCACGCGGGCTTTCGCACAACCATTACATGATGGGCGATATCATCGATTGGTACTACAGCGAGCTGGCAGGGATTAAGCGACTCTCGCCGGGGTTCAAGCGCGTTGCCATCCGCCCCGACTTCGTGAAGGGGGTCGACTGGGTGAAGGCGTCGTATATCCCGGTGGGCTTCGACGAGCCGATCGAGGTGGCGTGGACGCGTAAGGATAAAACGGTAGAGCTGAGCGTCGCGATCCCGAAGGGGATGGAGGCGACGATCGAATTGCCCGGTAAGGAAGCGCAACCCGCGCCCCAGGGCGAGCGGACGGTCGTAACCTTCGAGGTGCCGTAACGCCTCGCCGCCTGTGTAAGCGAAAGCAGAGACGCGCCCCTTCGCGCCGATGGTGCAGAGGGGCGACGTTCTCGGGCAGTTCGGGGGAGGCTTTGTTATACTGAACCTTCACTTTTGCGACGAAGGTCGTCGACCTTTGGGCAAGGGCAGCCGAACTTTTGGGCAAGGACAGCCGAACGATGAATCTCTTAAAACTCCTTTTCGGAACCAAGAACCAGCGCGACATCCGTAAGCTGATGCCTTTGGTTCACAAAATCAACGCGCTCGAGGAGCAGTATCAGGCGTTAAGCGAGGAAGAACTCAAGGGCAAGACCGCGCAGTTTAGGGAGCGTTTCGCCAAGGGTGAGTCCCTCGATGACCTCCTGCCGGAAGCGTTCGCCACGGTCAAGAATGCGTGCCGGCGGTTGGTGGGAACGACCTGCGAAGTTTGCGGGCATGAGCTGACCTGGAACATGGTGCCCTTCGACGTTCAGATTATCGGCGGAATTGTGCTCCATCAGGGGAAGATCGCCGAGATGCAGACCGGTGAAGGTAAAACCCTCGTGGCGACCTTCCCGCTCTACCTCAACGCCCTCTCCGGAGGCGCGGCGCATTTGGTAACGGTTAACGACTACTTGGCGCGGCGCGATGCGCAGTTCATGGGGCACCTCTTCACCTATCTCGGGTTGAGCGTGGGGTGCATTCAGAACTCCATGAGCCCGGCGGAGCGCAGAGAGCAGTATGCCTGCGACATCACCTACGGCACGAATAGCGAGTTCGGCTTCGACTACTTGCGCGACAACGGCATGGCGACCGACCCCTCGCAGGTGGTACAACGCGGGCACGCCTTCGCGATCGTCGACGAAGTGGACTCCATCCTCATCGACGAGGCGCGGACGCCGCTGATCATCTCCGGACCTGCGCAACGTTCCGCCTCGGGCGAGTATGTGGCGCAGAAGCCCCGCGTGGAACGCGTCTTCCGGGAGCAAGTGCGGATCTGCACCCAGCTGCTCGTGGAAGCGAAGCAAGCCCTCGAGAAGGGCGAGAGCGACCTTGCGATGCGCAAGCTCTACCAAGTCTACCACGGCACGCCCAAGAACAAGCAGTTCCAGCACCTCATTGAAGAGCCGGCAGTGCGTAAGCTCCACGAGCAGGTAGAGGCGATGATGCTCACGGATATGCGCAAGTATGAAGCGCGAGACCTAAAAGAGATCCTGCTCTTTACCATCGATGAGAAGACGCGCGAAGTCTCGCTCACCGATAAAGGCGTGAAGTTCATTTCGCCCGACGACCCGGAGATGTACATCATGCCCGACCTGCCGGGGCAACTGGCGGCTCTGGAGGGCGACACCTCTCTCACGGACGACGAACGCGGGGCGCACCGTCGGGAAATCCAGGAAGCCTTTTCTGCCAAGAGCGAACGGCTGCACGTGGTTGACCAGCTCCTCCGAGCGTATGCGCTGTATAATCGCGACGAAGAGTACGTGGTGCAAGACAACAAGGTGATGATTGTCGACGAATTCACCGGACGCATTCTTCCCGGAAGGCGTTGGAGCGAAGGGTTGCATCAGGCGGTCGAAGCCAAGGAAGGCGTGGATATTGAGCGCGAAACGCAGACCCTCGCCACGATCACCATCCAAAACTACTTCCGGCTCTACACGAAGCTCTCGGGCATGACCGGCACCGCCGAAACGGAAGCAGCAGAATTCAACGACATCTATAAGCTCGACGTGGTGGCAATCCCCACGAACCGCCCCATCCGCCGCATCGACGGCAACGACCTTATCTATAAGACCCAGCGCGAAAAGTATCGGGCTATCATCGCCGAAGTGCGCGAGGCGCATGACCGCGGTCAGCCTGTCCTCCTGGGCACCGTGACGGTTGACACCTCGGAAGTGCTCAGCCGTATGCTCCGCATGGCGGGCATCCCGCACAACGTCTTGAACGCCAAGAACCACGCGCAGGAAGCGGAGATTGTGGCAATGGCAGGGCAGGCAGGAGCCGTTACGATCGCTACGAACATGGCAGGGCGCGGCACGGACATCAAGCTTGGGCCCGGCGTTGTCTGGATGAGCGAAGCGCAAATTCAGGACAAGAGCCTCACGTTGGACACCGTGCCCGCCGGAGAGAAGAAGACGTTGCGCCGATTGCTGGAGGAGCGCCCAAGCGGACTCTACGTGATCGCCTCCGAGAGGCACGAATCGCGGCGCATTGACAGACAGCTCCGCGGGCGTTGTTCGCGTCAGGGCGACCCGGGGGCGAGCCGCTTCTATCTCTCGCTTGAGGATAACCTCATGCGCCTCTTCGGGAGCGACCGCCTCGCGGGCATGATGACGCGTCTTGGTTTGAAGGAAGGTGAAGCCATCGAGCACCGTTGGCTCAACCACACCGTCGAGCGCGCCCAGCGTAAAGTGGAGGAGCAGAACTTCTCCATCCGCAAACGCACGTTGCAGTATGACGACGTGATGAATAAGCAACGCTCCATCATCTACGGCTTGCGTCAGGAAATCTTGATGAAGGAAGGCGCGGCGCACGAGCGGATCCTGGACGTCTTTAACGACTTGATCATCGATCGGTGCGAGGCTCTGCTCGGAAGCGAGAAGGACGCCGAAGCGCAAGCCTTAGTGGACTGGATGGCGACGTCGTTCCCCGTGCCATGTTTGGAAGGGGAGTGCAAGGCTTGGGCGGGGAACCCCGCGCTTGCTGCCGAGGAGCTGTATAAGCGGGTGGAGGCGGCGTATACCGCGAAGTGCGCCGGGGAGATCCCGGAAGCTCTGCCGATGTTGGAGCGGATGGTGTGCCTCACCTCCATTGACGAAGAGTGGCAGAAGTTCCTCGCCGCGATGGACGACCTGCGCCGGAGCGTCAACTTGCGCGGTTATGGGCAACGCGATCCGCTCGTGGAGTACAAGCGCGAGGCGTTTCAGATGTTCTCCGAGCTGATGGGCACGATTAAGAGCGGGATCGTGCGCTCGGCGTTCACCACCACCACGAACGTTGAGGCGTACTTCGCTATGCGTGAGCGTGCCTCCGCCGAAGCGCAGACGGTGCATCAGGATTTGGGCGACATCACGGCGGCTGCCGCGCAAGCTTCGGCTCCCGCGCAGTCGTTCACGGTTCAGGCTCCGCTCCCGGGAGGAAGTGCGCCCGAGCAAGTTGCGCCGGATGGCTCGCTGGAGTCTCTCATGAACGCTATCGGGATGAACGAGAGCCCTGCGCCGGCACCCGCGCCGATTCGCTCGGCAGGCCCGAAGGTGGGGCGCAACGACCCTTGCCCTTGCGGTTCCGGAAAGAAGTATAAGAACTGCTGCGGCAAGTAGGCGCCATGCCTCGAAGCGCGGACAATGGATTGGATCTGAAACAGCACGCACTCGTGTTGCTGATCTCCGTTGTCCTTTCGGGCATTGCGCACTTCTGGCTTCTCTATTTCTTCGCGGGCGTCTCGGTGGCGAACCCGGCGCAGACGTTGAAGCAGGAGCGTGCGCAAGCGGCGTTGCCCCCGGTGCAGATTGAGGCGTTGGCGCGGATTGTGCAGGAGGTGAAGGACTTTACGCAGGCGGACGAGCCGGACGTTTCCGGCGAGATCCGTAAGGTCGAGCAAGCGTTGCAGGAGCAGGCGAGCGTCTCCCGCGCTCCCGCGCCGCTTCCTGTCTTAACTGAGCCTTTGCCTCCGGGGGTGCAGGAAAAGAAAACGCTCGCCACGCAGGAGAAGACGCTCGGTGCGCAGATCTCGGGTCAGCTCATGCGTCAAGCGGTCGCGCACGTCCCGGACACGCCCCTCACGCGCAAGAACAATCCCGAGCCGAGGTGGGTCCTCGATGCCCAGACGCCTCGCGTTCCGGAAGCTTCGGATTTGACCTTCGCCCTTGGAGCCTTCGAGCCGATCCTCGCTCTGCCCGCGCTCGCCGTTTCGCCAGAGCCTCGGCTCCCCGAACGCGTCCTTGAGGCTCCGATTGTGGAGGGTGCTCCGCTCCGAGAGGCGCAGGCGCGAGAGGCAGAAAGCGTGGCGCTCAGTGCAGAGAAGTCCGAAGGGGCGCACTATCAACCGATTGACGAGAGGCTGCAACTGGAGCTCTCCGTCTTCGAAACGGAGCGCGACCCGGCGAACCGTTACTTCCGCTTGGATATTCTGCGCAGACCCGAAAGCACGCTCCCCATCATGCCTAAGGACGTGGTGTTCATTCAGGACGTCTCCGGTTCGATTGGGAGTAACCGCCTCGACCGCGCCAAGGAGGCTCTGAAAGCCGCGCTCTTCAATACGCTCCGCGCCGGCGACCGCTTCACGATCTTCGCCTTCCGCAACGTTACGCTCACGCCTTCGGCTTCGTGGCTCACCTTTAACCCCGAGACGCGCACGCAAGCGGAGACCTTCATTCAGTCCCTCCGCGCACGGGGGAGCACGGATCTCTTCCTCCTCTTGCAGGATTTGCTGACGCTCCCGATCGACCCCGCTCGCCCCTTGCTCGTGGTGGTGGTTACCGATGGCGAGCCGACAGTTGGCGTTACGGAGACCACGCGGATTATCGGCGAGTTCTCGCGGATGAACAAGGGGCGGCTCGCGGTCTATGCGTTCGGCACGGAGAAGCGCAACGCCTACTTCCTCGATATGCTCTGCTACATCAACCGCGGGGAGAACGTCTCGGCGTCCGGGCGCACATCGCGCATCGCCAAGGAGCTTACACCTGTCTTTGAAGCCATCCGCAATCCGGTGATGAAGGATCTCGCGCTCACCTTCGACGGCGCAAGCAAGGGCGATGTCCACCCCAAGAACCTGACGCCCCTCTATGCCGATCGCCCGTTAACCGTCTATGGGCGCGTGCCGAAGCAAACCCGCGCATTAACCTGTCAGCTTCGCGGACGCTCCGCCGAGGAGCCGTATGACGCCGTCTTCACCTTCTCCTTTGCGAACGCCAAGCGGAGCGATGTTGACCTCCGGCAAGCTTGGGCGGAGCGCGCCATGTTCGACTTGCTCGCCGAGTTCGCGGAGAACCCCTCCGCCTCGCTACGCGCCAAGATCGACGCCTTCTCTGCGCAGTATGCCGTGCCCAACCCTTATAAAAGGTAAGCGCGAGGGAGCACTCCCCTTTACGTGAACGATGAACCGAACGAAGGATAATGCGATGAAAAAAGTTCTAGTTGCCGTTGCCACCTGCCTCGCAACGTTGCTCTCGGCAATCACGCCCGGGAAGGTGCTGAAGATGGTGCCGCAGAGTGGGACGTCGAAGAGCTTCGACCTCACCACCGAGAACAACATCGCCGTGCGCATCCAGTTCTATACGCCCCAAGTCTTTCGCATCCTCGCCGCGCCTCAGACGTCCGCGCCCCAGCTCGACAAGGAGGGGAAACCGGTTAAGGGCGAGGACGGTAAGGAGAAGACCATCCTTACGGCAGACTTCTCGGACCCGCGCAACGACCCGAAGAAGGCGCAAATCCTGGTTGGCGAACCCGAGGACAAGACCCGCGTGGTCTTCGCCGACAACCGTAAGGACGGCACCTACACCTTCTCCACCTCCGCCCTCACGTTGACCGTATCCAAGGCGGACTGCACCTTCTCCCTCGCCGACTACAACGGCTTTCCGCTCTGGGCAGAAGCCGCCCCCCTCGACCTCGCCGAGAAGAGCACCACGCAGACACTGAAGACCTCCGAGGACGAGTGCTTCTACGGTGGCGGTCAGCAGAACGGCTCTTTCGCGCACAAGGGGCGCAAGATCGACATCCGGGCGGACGGCAATTGGGGCGAGGGCGGACACCCCAACCCTGCCCCGTGGTATATGACGAACACCGGTTACGGCGTCCTCCGCCACACCTTCGCGCCGGGCGTCTACGACTTCTCCGGAAGCTCCGCCATCCGCACCACGCACGAGGAGAACCGCTTCGACGCCTTCTACTTCGTGGGCGGGAGCTTCAGCAACATCCTCAACCTCTATACGCGCTTCACCGGTCGCCCCAACCTTTTGCCCCAGTGGGGATTGCAGCTCGGCGATGCGGACGCCTACATCACGCGCAACAAAGAGAAGGAGCCCGCCCAGAATGAAGACGGCTCCTTCAAAGAGATCACGCCCGTCGACGCCGTGAAGGTGGCGAAGGCATACCGCGAGAACGCCATGCCCGGAGGTTGGTTGCTTGTCAACGATGGCTACGGGTGCGGGCACATGCAGCTGGGCTATACCGTCGACGCCCTCGCCGGGCTCGGCTTCCACACCGGGCTCTGGACGGAAGGTGCGCTCGACCGCATCCGCTGGGAGGTCGGTCAAGCCGGGAGCCGCGTCCAGAAGATTGACGTGGCGTGGTCGGGCGCCGCCTACCAGCACGCTTTGGAGTGCAACCGCATCGCCGCCGAGGGCATCGAGCAGAACGCCGATGCGCGGGCGTTCGTCTGGACGGTGCAGGGCTGGGCAGGCACGCAACGCTACGGCATCTGCTGGACGGGCGACCAATCCGGTTCGTGGGATTTGATTCGCTACCACATCCCGACCCTTACCGGCTCCTCCATGAGCGCACAAGCCTACGCCACCACCGACGTCGACGGCATCTTCGGCGGGAGCAACGAAACCTACCTGCGTGACCTTCAGTGGAAGTGCTGGACGACCGCCCTCTACGTCATGAACGGCTGGAGCCACATGAACAAGAGCCCGTGGAGCTATCCCGAGCCTTACAAGAGCCTCAACCGCGCCGCCCTCCTGCGCAAGAACCGCCTCGTCCCCTACGTTTACAGCTACATGGCAGAGGCGTACTCCCGCGGAGAAGCCATCGTGCGCCCGCTCGTCTACAACTACCCGAACGACCGCACCACCTGGGGGGACGAAACCAAATACCAATTCATGCTCGGCAACGACTTCCTCATCGCTCCCGTCTACAACGCCATGAAGCTGAACCGCGGCTGGAAGAAGAACATCTACCTCCCCGAGGGGCTGTGGGTTGACTACCGCGACGGGCGTCGCATTCAGGGTCCCACCCTCCTGCCCGCCGTGCCCATCACGCTCGACGACATCCCGGTCTTCGTTCGCGTGGGTGCCATCGTCCCCATGTATCCGGAGATGCTCGTCCTCGGCGACAAGCCCTTCGACCCCTTAACCCTCGATCTCTACCCCGACCCCAAGGGCGGCACCTCCTCCTTCTTGCTCTACGAGGATGACGGCTCCACCAAGGCATACCGCAATCAGGAGTTCGCCCAGCAACGCTTCCAGATGGAGTCCGACCCCGCGGGCGTGATTCGCGTCCAGCTTGGTGCCTCCGAAGGCTACTACCAGGGCAAGCTCGACAACCGCGCCTACGAGCTCCTCGTCCGCACCCGCGTCCAACCGCGCAACGTCCTCTTCCAGAACGAGGATGGCTCGTGGGGTCAGGAAGTCCTCCAGCTTTCGGGCGAAAGCGCGAAGGAAGCCTACACGCACGCCCGCCAGTGCTGGTACTACGACGCAACCGAGCACTTCGGCACGCTCCACATCAAGCTCGCTCAGCGTCCCGTTTACGAGGCAACCACCCTCCTCGTCCTCACCGAGCCTGCCGCCAACGCTCCCCAAACGCCCGCTTACCCCGTCCCCGAAGTCACCGACGAGTTGGACAAGAGCGACTTCACCGTCTCCGTCAACTCCTGGGCTGGCGACGCTCCCATATCCCAAGCCTTCGACGGCACGGACGAAACCATGTGGCACTCCTATTGGAAGAAGGACGCCAAGCAGCCCATCGACTTCCCCTACGTGATTGACGTCGATATGAACGGGCTCTACGCCATCAACGCCCTCTCCTACCTCCCTCGCGCCAACTTGGGCAACGGCGTCATCAAGGGCTACGCCGTCGAAGTCGCCCGCTTCCCCGGCAAGTTCACCAAGGTCGCCGAGGGCGAGTTCGCGCCCTTCACGAAGGTGGAGCCTCGCGCCATCACCTTCCCCACCACCTGGGCGCGCTTCGTCCGCATCACCTTCACCTCCTCCCAGAACGGCAAGCACTTCGGCTCCGCCGCGGAGATCGACATCAAGCAGGATCGCAACGCCACGCCCATCCCGAGCGAATCCAAGCCCATCGGCAAGGAGAAGCTCTCGGTCGACGGCGCGGACTACGCCAACTGCCACCTCGACACCGTCGGCTCCCGTTGGACGCTTGACCTCGACGGCACTTGGGAGAAGGTGCGCGGGCACGCCGGCATGGCAACCAACAACGCCAACGTCGGCACCGTCTCCTTCCGCATCTTTGCCGACGGCAAGGAAATCTTCTCCCGCGTGGGCATGAAGCCCGCCGACGTCAAGCAGCTCATCGACGTCGACATCCCCGCCGGTGCCAAGCAACTCCTCTTCACCCTCGAGAAGGAATCCGCCGACGCTAAGGATTCCAACACCGGCGTCTGGACAGATCTCACGCTCTTCCGCGCCGGGTCGGCGAAGTAGAGCCTCCAATTCTAAGCGGTGGGTGCCGAGCCTTTCGGTGCCCACCGCTTTTCTTTTTCCCTTCCCCCTCCCTTCTTTTTCCCGCCCCACTCCTCGCTCCACCCCTCCTCACGCCCCGCTCCACCCCCACACCCCCGAGCCTCATGGGCTTGTGGTAGAATGGAAGGTAAGCGTCCGCTACAGGACAATCCACCCTCTACGGTCAGCAACAGTCGGAGCAAGCGATGAAGTTCGAAACCAAGTGCGTACAGGCAGGCTGGGAACCCAAGAACGGCGAGCCTCGCGTCATGCCCATCTACCAAAGCACCACCTTTAAGTTCGACTCCTCCCAACACGTTGCCGACCTCTTTGACCTCAAGGTCGGCGGCCACTTCTATACCCGCCTGAGCAATCCCACCCTGGACGCCGTCGAGCAACGCATCGCCGCCCTCGAAGGTGGCGTCGGAGCCATGCTCACCAGTGCCGGTCAAGCCGCCAGCACCATGGCGATCCTCAACCTCGCCCACAGTGGCGACCACGTCATCTCCAGCTCCGCCATCTATGGCGGCACGGTCAACCTCTTCGGCGTCACGCTCCAGAAGCTCGGCATCGAGTTTACTTGGCTTTCCCCCGACGCCTCCGACGCCGAGATCGAGGCGGCTATCCGCCCCAACACCAAAGCCATCTTCGGGGAGACCCTTGCCAACCCCGCCCTCGCCGTTCTCGACCTGGCGCGCTGGGCAAACGTGGCGCACAAGCACGGTCTGCCGATGATTGTCGACAACACCTTCCCCACCCCCTACCTCTGCCGTCCCTTCGAGCACGGCGTCGACATCGTTGTCCACGCCACCACCAAGTACCTCGATGGACACGCCATGAGCCTCGGTGGCGTCATCGTCGATAGTGGCAACTTCGACTGGGCTGCCTCTGGGCGTTTCCCGGAGTTCACCACGCCCGACGCCTCGTACCATGGGCTGATCTACACGCAAGCCTTCGGCAAAGCCGCCTTCATCGTCAAGGCTCGCGCCCAGCTCATGCGCGACCTCGGCGCACAAGCCGCCCCCATGAACGCCTTCCTCCTGGGCATGGGCATCGAGACGCTCCCTCTGCGCATGGAGCGGCACTGCGCCAACGCCCAACGCGTCGCCGAGTGGCTCGAAGCGAATCCCGCCGTCGAGTGGGTGCGCTACCCCGGCTTGAAGAGCGATAAGTACCACGCTCTCGCCTCTAAATACTTGCCCAAGGGCTGCTCGGGCGTCATCTCCTTCGGCGTCAAGGGCACGCGGGAGACCGCCATGCGCCTGATGGACAGCTTGAAGATGATTAAGATCGTGGTGCACGTTGCCGACGCTCGCACCTGCGTCCTCCACCCCGCGAGCATGACGCACCGCCAGCTCACCGATGAGCAGCTCGTCAAAGCCGGCATCTCCCCCACGATGGTTCGCCTCTCGGTGGGCATCGAGCACGTCGACGATATCCTCGAAGACCTCGCCCAAGCCTTCGCCCAGATCTAACCGCCCCGGAGGCTCCATGCACCTCGGCTTACGCTCTCTCCTCTCCGGTGGCGCACTCGTGGCTCTCTGCCTCCTGTGCGCCGCCTGCACCGGTCCGAGCCTGCGAGCCCTCAGCCCCGACGAAGCGAAGATCGACGTCTATCCCTCCGGCGAAATCCTTGTCTGCGGAGAGAAGACCCCCCTTAAAGATCTCGCCCGCGTCGTCCGCCGTTCCACCACCCGAGCGCAAGACCCCATCTTCATCCGCCTTCATGGCAACGCCGACTCCCCGGAGATGCTCCGCTTGCGCAAGCAGATCTCCCGCCAGATGGTGCAAGCCGAGCACTACAAGTTTAACTTCTTCTCCACCCCACACGCCACCGTAACCACCACCGACCCCCGCACCGGGCAGTCCCAGACCTTCATCTCCGAGCAAGCCCTCCCCATCCTCAAGGGCGATGACGCCGTGCGCGACGTCGAACGCCTCCAAGCCGAGCGCGCCGCCTACGCCGAGGGCACCTACGTCTCAACCGCCGCCGGGCTGAGCCCCGTTGCCACCACTTCCAAGCCCCCCGAAGCACTCAGCGTCAACCCACAGGTCGAAACCCCGCCCGCGACCCCTTCTCCCCTCGCTCAGCCCTCCGCCAACCCCGCTCCCGCCCCCGCGCCCGCCCTCTCCGACGAGGACGCCTTACGCGCCAAGTGGCGTCGCCAACAGCGGACGAAAGCTCAGCGCACCTCCTCCACGCGCACCGTGCGCTAGGATCTCCCATCATGGCACACTATTCCGACGTTGTTTGCGATTCGCGTCAGGTTACCCCCGGCGCACTCTTCGTAGCCATCCCCGGCACCCATGAGGACGGCGCACGCTTCATTGCCGACGCCCGCGCCCGCGGCGCACAAGCCGTGATGGGCTCCTGCCCCGGTTGCGATATTCCCGTGGAGAATCCGCGTGAAGCCTTCGCCACCGCCTGCGCCGACCACTTCGGTAACCCCTCGCATAAGCTCCTGCTCTGTGGCATCACCGGCACCAACGGCAAAACCACCACCGCCCGCTTACTCCGCGACATGATGGCGCAGGGCGGTCTCCTCCCCGGCTTGCTCACCACCGTCGCCAACCAGTGGCAGGGGCACGACGAACCCGCCGACCGCACCACCCCCGACGCCCGCACCCTCCAAGCCTCGCTCTCCGCCATGGTGAACGCCGGGTGCCGCGCCGCCAGCATGGAGGTCTCCTCCCACGCCATCGACCAATCGCGCATCGGGGGCTGTCGCTTCGCCGCCGTCGCCTTCACCAACCTCACCCAGGACCACCTCGACTACCACCACACCATGGAGGCGTACTACGCCGTCAAGCGTCGCCTCTTCCTCGAACACCCCGAGGCTGCCGCAATTATCAACGTCAGCGACCCCTATGGACGCCGTCTCCTCGCCGACCTCCGTGCCACCGGGCGCACCGATCGCCTTTTCCCCTACGACCCCTCTGCCCTCAACGCCTCCTTCTCCGCGCAGGGCATCGAAGCGCAGATCCCCCTCGGCAACCGCACCCTCGCCTTCAAGTCTGCCCTGTGCGGTCGCTTCAACCTTGCCAACCTCCTTTGCGCCGCCACCACTGCCCACGCGCTGGGCATCTCCCCGGACGCGATCCTGACGGCGATTGCCGAGTCGCGCCCCTGCTGGGGCAGATTGGAACTCGCCGCTCCGCGAGTCTTCGTGGACTACGCCCACACGGATGACGCGTTGAGGAATGTCCTCTCAACCTTGCGGGAGATCACCCCCGGCAAGCTGATCTGCGTCTTTGGATGCGGGGGCGACCGCGACCGCACCAAACGCCCCAAGATGGCGAATGCTGTTGAGGCTTATGCGGATATTGCGATTGTAACGTCGGACAATCCGCGCTTTGAGGAACCCGAGGCGATCATTGCCGACATCCTTCCGGGCTTTTCGAAGGATGCCAAGCCGATTGTTATTCCCGACCGGCGCAACGCCATCCAACGCGCCCTCGAACTCCAAGGAGCCGAGGATGTGGTGCTAATTGCTGGCAAGGGACACGAAACCTACCAAGAAATCCGCGGCACCCGCCACCCCTTCTCCGACTCCCACACCGTCCACACCCTCCTCCCCACCCCCTAACCGAGTTCGAGGAGTCTCCGCACCGAGATTGACCCGATCGCGGTGCGGACAGACCCCAAACTCGGTTGCGGGCGGTTTCTTTTCTTTCCCCTACCAGACACACACAAGGGACGCCCGCTTGGGGCGTCGCTACCCCATAAAGCACCCCTAGCCCGCCTAAAATAGAGAACGAGGGGTAACGATGACGAGAGGGGCGGTTACTTTGGGAAGACGGTAGAAGGGGGGAGAGTAGATGACAGGGCGGGACGGGAGCGGAGGTGAGCACGAAAGGCAGGGAAGATGGAGTAAACAAAAGAGCGCGGGGGTTCCGCGCTCTTTTGTGTGTAGGGTCTAGGGGTGAGGTTAGGCGACCTTACGGCGCAAAGCTAACCCAGCCACGCCCAAAGCCAGCAACGCCAACATCCCCGGCTCCGGCACCGGCTCTCCGCCCACCTTCTCCCAGCTCCCGCCGTCACCAGCAGACGTAGACGTCTTGTCATAACCGTTTTCATCGAAGAAGGAAAGATCGTCCTGAGATACAGTAGCCTGATCTCCAATTATATATGGAGAGTCTGTCCACGAGTAGATGGAGTTCTCTCCTTTCGATAGGATAACGACCAAATATCCAGCCGAGGTTGCAGTTATGCTTTTAATGCCTTTCGGATCATCAAGGACAGTGCTATCCCACGTGGAATTGGAGCCGCCCCAAACAGAAGAGCCGTCTGCCGTATACGACGTTGTCCACGCATTTACGAAAGACGTTATCGCCGTCGTATCTGATCCCAGAACGTAATAGGAATAAAGGCTTGCGCCATTCCAATTTGTGACGAATGTAGTGTCGGTAACGGCTAAATCCCAAGCGATTTGATTCGCCCATGAGAAAGATGCCAACAAAGCAATGGCAACCACTAAAAACAATCTTTTCATAACTCTCTTTCTGTTCCTCTCTCAGCAAAACTACTTTGACGCCTTATACGTGCATGTAGCGGAAGAAGACGTCGAAATTAGCCAAGCGCCAACAAATGGCTTTACTGTTAGAGTGCTGAGGGTATCTGTTACGCCCCCACGCGCTCTCACGCACCACGCGCCGACAGTTTCGTTCCATGCAGCAATTTTATATGCGCCAACGTCATTGGGAACCTGCACCATGTCCCCGTGAGCTAAACCCGACCAAGTAAACTTATCCGAGTTAATCTCTACTTCCTCGAAAATGGGAAGCGATACGAGCTTATACTGGTTGGGAAACTCAACAGTAACTTCCGGGGAAAGGATAACGCGCCCAAACGTGGTAATCGTCTTAGGCGAAGCCGTAGAGGCATCTACTTTCTTAAGCCAAATCCCATCCCCGCTCTTAAGCGTGGCTGTACTCAAGGTGTCAGTTACGCCTCCTCGCGCTCTCGCACACCACGCGCCGACGGTTTCATTCCATTCAGCGATCTTATATGCACCGGCGTCGTTAGGAACCTGTATCTGATCGCCTGCAACGAAGTCACCAGAGAGGAAGTCATGGATGGAGATCGTTTTGGCGTCGGCGTCTGTCATGTCGAAGAAGGAAACGCCGAGGAGTGTCCACGTGGTCGTGATCTCGATTTCCTGCATCCCGATCACTGCGCTAGAGACCTCTGCACGTGCCAATGAAGGAACCATGCCCAGCAGTCCGACCATCGCCGCGCCGACAAACAGTTGCTTGATCTTCATCGCCCTGTTCCTTCCGTCTAGGAAACATTAACCATTACCATCGTGCGTGCGGAACTTCCGCACTTTTGAGAACAGAATACCATTCCCCCGAAGAGAAGTCAACACCCGGCACTTCACCTTTTTCCGCCCCCTCTTTTTCCTCCCCCGCACCTCTCTCCGCAATCGGGTTCGACCAAAAAGAAGAAGACTTCCCCAGATAAAAACCATCTGCCCGCAGAAACGCGAGCCTTTTCGGCAAGTCGCTTCACGCGGGCAGAATGTCGCTTTCCGGGTTTTACCGAAAAAGCGTGCGCGCTACTTTATGCGCTTAAGGCAATTATCTTCATCCAAAGAATACTGCCCACTTTTGAGAGCGTTCTCTATTTTGGCAGACGTCATCCCATCCTTACTTCCCCACCAGCGGAAGTCTGGGTCTAAAGAGTTAGCCCATTTCTGGGCTTCTTTATCGCCATTGAGGAATCTTTCTACCTTGTCCCAGTTATTTGCGACCTTCTCTGCCACGGCTGTCTTCAGATAAAAGAGCTTCCGCGACCAGGTCTTTTCCACGAACATTCCGACCCACCGCGAGGGAACGAAATAGACATCGGGGATGCTTCCCTCGCCACTTCCTTTTAGGTCAACGAACGCATACCACAGGTTCGGCGAAACCTTTCCCGCCGCCGCAGTCCCGACATCCCAGTTGAACCCGGTTTCGCCGTACATGTTTTTCGCGGCATCGCTCGCCGTCTTCACCTGTATAGACAAAGACGCCGACCCATCCGGCAGGGCGCACAAAATATCGACGCCCGTTGCGTTCCCAACTGTTATCGTTGCGTGTAGTTGCCGAAGCGACAGACCATATGCAACGTAATATTGCCCTGTTGCCCCGATGAATTGCGCTTTTGCAGTTGCCATGTCTTCCTCCTTTTGAGTTTGCAGGTTTACGAATTATCTTTACCGTACCACAATGTTCCCCCTCTTTGTCAATCCCCCCGCAACCGAGTTTCCCCTCCCTCCGCA
>CAVDHG010000009.1:16935-17594 GCA_963608725.1 Agathobacter rectalis
CCTCGATCGCGGTGCGGAGCCCCCCCTTTTTGGGTTCAAATACCCCCGGTTTTGCCCCCAACTTATGAACATTTCGGCACATCCTTTTCCCCTGTAAGCCCTTATCCCGAAATCCGCCCCAATCCCCCAACGAAATCTCAAGCACTTATGCAAATCCGCCCCGTTCTCTCCCGGAAATCCCCCCGCAACCGAGTTTCCCCTCCGTCCGCACCGCGATCGGGTCAATCGCGGTGCGGAGACACCCCAAACTCGGTTGCGGGGGTATTGTCCTCGCGTGAGCGGTAAGGAGCATTCCTTGCCGCTTTCTTTTCCCCTTCCTCTGCCCGCTCTCATTCCCCAAGCCTGCGCGAACGTGGGAATTTGACCCCTCCCAACCCTGCGCGAACGTGGGAAAGTGCCGAAAACTGTCCCTTCTCTCTCCCCAACTCCCGTCAAAAACTGCCAACTCTCCACTCCCAACTCCCGTCAAAAACTGCCAGTCGCTCTCGGCGGGGGGTGCCGGTGGGGCGTTTCTAACCCCGTAATCTCGGGCTTTTATGGGCATTTATCGTCCCTCCCTCTGCCCGCTCTCATTCCCCAAACCTGCGCGAACGTGGGAAATCGTGCACCTGTTACCCTGCGCGAACGTGGGAATTTGACCCCTCCACACCTTGCGCGAA
>CAVDHG010000010.1:0-17371 GCA_963608725.1 Agathobacter rectalis
CCGCAAGGGGCTCCGAGGGTTCGAATCCCTCCCTCTCCGCCACTTTTCTAGCACTCCCAACGGCAACTCGCCGCCCTTCCCTTACACAACTTAACCTTCCCCACCTGCGCGTGCAAACCCTCCGCCACGCCCTCAACCACCTTTTATATATCCTCCCCCGCAACCGCGTTCGAGGTGTCTCCGCCCCGCGATCGGGTCAAACGCGGTGCGGACGGAGGGGAAACTCGGTTGCGGGGGGTGGGGGCGGGGAAAGAGATGGGCGCACCGTGAGGTGCGCCCGTTTTTGTTCGTGGAATTAGAAATCGGATTCCGTGGTATCCGATTTGGGGAGAAAGTCTCAGTGGGGGACGAAGGGGGAGAGGGCACGCATTTCGGCGACGACGTCCGGGCAGTGCGCGAGCACGTAGTCGATCTCCTCTTCGGTAGTATACCGGCTCAGCGAGAAGCGTATAGAACCGTGGACGGCAGTAAAGGGCACGCCCATGGCGCGGATGACGTGGCTAGGCTCAAGGCTCCCGGCGGCGCACGCCGAGCCGGAGCTGGCGCAGATGCCGAGGTCGCTCAGGTGGTAGAGCACGCTCTCGCCCTCGATATACTCAAAGGAGATGTTTAAGGTGTTGGGGACGCGTAGGGAACGGCACCCATTCACGCGACTATCGGGGCAGGTCTTGAGGAGCCCAGCCTCCAACTTGTCGCGCAGGCGAGCCATACGCGCTTCCGAGCCGTCGTTCAGAGCAATAGTGGCGAGGTCGCACGCCTTGGCAAGGGCGATGATGTAGGGGACGTTCTCAGTGCCGCCCCGGCGACCGCGCTCTTGGTGTCCGCCGATGACGAAGGGCTTAATGCGCGTACCCCGGCGGATGTAGAGGGCGCCGATGCCTTTGGGCGCGTGCATCTTGTGTCCGGCGAAGGTGAGGAGGTCGACCGGGACGTCGCGGACGTCGATGGGCACTTTGCCGGCGGCTTGGACGGCGTCGGTATGCACGGTGGCTCCGGCAGCCTTGCCGGCTTGCGCGATTTCCTTAATGGGGAAGAGAACGCCCGTTTCGTTGTTCGCCCACATCACGGAGACGAGCTTGGGGCCCGGATTGTTGGCAAGCGCGGATTCGTATGACGCCATGTCAAAGCGACCTTCGCCGTCGACGCCAATCTCGATGACGGTGTGCCCCATCTCGCGTAGGCGCAAGCAGGGGCCAAGCACGGCGGGATGCTCGACGCGACTGGTGATGATCGTGCCCGGCTTGCCCCACGCGGCGGCTACGCCGAAGAGTGCGTGGTTATCGCCCTCGGTGGCGCAACCATTGAAGACGATTTCCTCGGGGCGTTCGGCGTTGATGAAGCTTGCGACGTGTTCCCGCGCCGTCTGCAAGGGCTTGGCAACCTGACCGCCAAAGGCGTGCATACTCGAAGGGTTGCCCCACTGCTCGGTGAGGAAGGGCATCATCGCTTCGACGGCTTCGGGGGCTGGGCGAGTGGTGGCGTTGTTGTCCAGATAGACCGTTCGCATGGCTTGGACTCCGGGTTATGCCAACTCCACGCGCAGGGCGGGATCCACGAATTCATGCAGAGCGTGCGCGACGAGGTTGTCCCGCGTGAGGGCGGCACTCCGGCACCCGGCGCACATCCCGCGGAAGGCGATGCGCACGGTGTCGCCATCAACGTCGACCAGCTCCACGTCTCCGCCATCCTTCTTCAGGACGGGGCGCACCTGCTCCTCGAGGGTCTGCTCGATGAGCTTAATGCGCTGGAGGGTGGTCAGCTTAGGCTTCTCGGTGGGGGTGGCGGGTTTGGCGGCTTCGGCGTGGTTCACTTCGTCGAGGATTTCCTGAATGCGGTCGCGGCACATCCCGCACCCTCCGCCCGCCTTGCAGTAGTTGGTAACTTCGTCGACGGCGTGCAGGTGGTTTTCGCGGGCGACGCGCTCGATCTCACTGCGCGAGACGCCGAAGCAGGTGCAGACAATCTCGTCGTTGACTTGGACGACGTTCTCTTCGCCGGTGCGGTAGTTGTGGATGGCGGCTTCGAGGGCTTCGCGCCCCATGACCGAGCAGTGCATCTTCTGGTCGGGGAGTCCGCCGAGGTGCTCGGCGATATCGCGGTTGGTGATCTTGGAAGCCTCTTCAAGCGTTTTGCCGATGACCATCTCGGTAAGGGCAGAACTCGAGGCGACCGCGCTCGCACAGCCAAAGGTCTGGAACTTTGCTTCGGCGATACGCCCGTCGGGGCCAAGGCGGAACATGAAGGTTAGCGCGTCGCCACACGCGAGGGAGCCGACGGTGGCTTTGCCGTCCGGGTGTTCAATCGTGCCCACGTTGCGCGGGTGCCGGAAATGATCCATGACTTTATCGGTGTAGTCCCACATAGGAACCTCCTCTTATTCGGGCAATAGCATAGCACAACGCGCCCTAGACGCCGTGCGTGTGCCCGGTGTGCTGTTGGCGCGGAGGGATGAAGGGAGCGTCCTCCTCTTGTCGAGCCAGAGCCAAACCTAGGCGGATGGTGAGGAAGGTGGCAGCGGAAGCGACGCAGAGCGCGACGATGCCCATGAGGTAGCCCGGCGCGCCAAAGTGATAGAGCCCGACCAGCACTGCCACGAGCACGCCGAAGAAGATCGCCTGCCCCGCCAAGACGGCGTTGGGGCGTCTGCGATAGGCTGCCAAGCCTTCGGCGTGCCCGCGCACGGATTGGAAGAGGAGGAAGGGCATTGCCAACCAAAGGATGCGCCGGGCTAAGGGGACTTGCCACGGGGCGAGGTTTTGCACGCCACAGAAGTACCACATGCTCACGCTCGGCAGGAGCAGGGGCAGGAGCACGGCGCAGAGACACAACCCGCTCGCCACCGCGAAGAGGAAGGTGCGCTGGTCGTTCAGGGAGCGTTGGGGGAAACCGATGGCGACAGCCTGGTTGCGCAACGCACCGAAGGAAAGCGGGTTGATAACGCCGATGGCTACGAGGTGGACGGCAAGCATCGCCGCGCCATTCTCCGTGCGGTTCACGATGGCGTTGAGCATGAATACGGAGAAGGAAAGCAGGAAGCCACCCAAGGAGAGCGGGATATTGAAAAGGAAGATGCGCATGGTCGTAACCTTCCCCTTGCCTCGCGCCTTGAGGGGCAGACGGGCGACCGCAGGGCGGGTGAGCCAAGCCATCAGCCCCGCCTCTAGAAAGACCGGGATCGAGAGGCAGACGCACCCCCACGCCCAACCCGTCAGCCCAAGCGCGTAGAACGCCGGAGAGAGCGCGGCGGTGATGAGGATGCGGAGCACGGTGGCGGTGTTGGCGACGCCGGTCTTGTGTTCGTTGTAGAGCACCACCTGCCAGGCGTTCCGGAGCATGAAGCCCCACTGCGCGGGCAGACCAAAGAGCATCGACCACCGCGCCACGTCGAGCTGTTCGCCGGTGAGTCCGAGCAGGTTGCCGAAGAAGAAGGGTGCCACCATCGGGAGCGCGAGTGCCCCCTGCAGGACGCCTTGGATTATCATGAGCAGGATGTTGACGCGCCAGAAGCGGATGTAGCCAATCCGGTCGAGGGCGTAGACCATCCCGGTCGTGATCATGCCAAAGCCGATGGTGCCAATGAGGAACATCATCATCAGCCCCTGCGAGAACGCCGAGAACTCCGCCGCGCCGAGTCGCCCATGCGCCACCACAATCCCCACCAGCGGGTAGGTGAGCGATTGACTCATCGCTTGAATGCAGAGCGGGACGAAGAACCGCGTCGCTGCGAGCGGGGTGAAGGGGAAGGAACCGGAGGTCACGGGGCTACTCATGGTCAAGGTGCTCCACAAAGATGGCGTTGGGCGTGGCGCGATGGGTAAACGTCCGCCCAGCCATTTCGACCGTGAAGGTCGCATTCGACGGGAAGGAGAGGGCGACCATGTCGTTCAAGTCCTGCTTCGCGCCGGGCGTTACGTACCGCTTGCCCGCCACGGTGAAGGGCACCGCTACCCGCTCGCCATTCCGCTCGGCAGCAATGTAGACGCGCACCTCTGCCGTCGCGCCACCCCCGCGGACATAACGCGCCGTTACGCGATCCGCCGGCACGCCCCAACCCCAAAAGGTCGTCCCTTTCGGCGAGGGCGTGGCACGCGTAGCATAAATGGCATAACGCGCTTCGGCATCGGTCGCCTCTGCCGCATCGGCGAGGAACCACGCATCCTCCGGCTTGCCCGGTTCGCCCGCGCCCAGAGCCACCCACGCGCCTTCGCTCCAGATTTCGACCCACGTGTGGTTGCCCGGCTTGTTCCGCCATTGGCACCCGACCAACCGCGCCGGAATCCCCACGCTCCGGCACGCATCGGCAAGCAGAATCGAAAGCCCCGAGCAGGACGCCATCCCGATCCGCATGGAGTGCAGGGGGTCTTGGTTTGCCTTATCCCGACGCGGAGAGTAGACCACGCCCACGCGCTTCCACAGCCCGGCATTGATGCGCATCGCCGCCTCCAGGGGCGTCCGCGCTCCGGCACTCAGCTCCTGCGCAATCGGGCGCAACACCGGGAACCAATCGACCGCCTCTTCCCCCAGAGAGGTTAGGGGGGCGATGTACTCGCGGTAGAGCGTGGGATTCGTGATGCCCCAAGGATTCTTCTCCCCGGCGAAGGCTTCCATGCGCGTGGCATGACGGTGCAACAACGCCTCCTGCGTCACGGCAAAGAGGGGCGCAGAGGCAAGCAGGAAAAGGAAGAGGAGGAGCCGTGCCATGCGAGCGATTATATCACGCATCGTCATGCCCGAACTCCTCCTCTGCGTTCCCGGGCGACTGCCCAAGGGGATGAACAAACTTCCAGCCGGGAGGCGGAGCGAAGCGTTACTTCAGCTCCAAGCCCCTGCGCTGAAGCTCTTCCTTGCCGCCTGCGGTGCACCCCAGACGATACTGAAAAGCTAGTGCGAAAGTATACCAAAAGTGCGTCTCCGGTTACCCAAGCGCACGCCCCGACCTTCGCGAGCCAGCGACGGGTGTGCTACACTACTCTCTAGTTGGATTGATCTCCCTCAGCAAAGGTAAACGCATGGCTGAACACACATATCTCGTCTCCGTCATCACGCCCGACAAGGTAGGCTTAACGCGGGACATCGCCCAAGCCGTAGTCGATCTCAAGGGGTATATCTCGGATATGCGCCAGACGATTGTCAGCGGTTTCTTCTCCCTCGTCTTTGTAACTGAGCACGAGCAGGACGTCGGCGAGCCGTTGCATCAAGCCCTGCGTGCGGTGCTTCCGGAGGGCGCGGTGCTCTCCATCATGCCGAACCCGGGGAAGGTGCGCAAGGAACTCTCGGTTGTTGGCCCGCGCTACGTGGCGATTGCCTCCGGCGAAGACAAGCCCGGCATCATGCTTGCCATCTCCGACTTCATGGCGTCGCACAATATCAACATCGAGGATTGGTCTACGCTCTTCGACGGCTCGCACGTTACCCACTTGGCATACGTAACCTTCCGCGCCCCGTGCACGGATTTGAAGGCGACCCAAGCTGCGTTCAAGCAGATCATGGCGAAGCATGGCTTTACCGCCCAGCTCTGCCACGAAGACATCTTCCGCGCCACCGGTGAGATCGCCCCCATCAAGTCCATCATTCAGGAGTAGACCCATGATTAACAATCAGGCTGTTCTCGCCACCTTGCGCATGGTCAACGAGGAAAACCTCGACGTGCGCACCTGCACCATGGGCATCAACCTCTGCCGTTGCGCCAACCCCGACCCCAAGACGATGGTCAACGCCGTCTACGACCGCATCATGACTATCGCCAAGGACTTGGTCAAGACCTGCAATGACGCCACCACGCTCTTTGGCGTGAACGTGGTCAATAAGCGCGTCTCCATCTCGCCGGCTTCGATGTTGCTGGAAGGGCACTCGATCGATACCGCCGTCGCCCTCTGCAAGGCGTTGGATCGCGCCGCGACCGAGCTGGGCGTCGACCTCCTCGGTGGCTTTTCCGCACTCGTTCACAAGGGCATCACGCCCGGCGAGCGCACCCTCATCGATTCCTTGCCCCAGGCGTTGGCAGAGACGACCCACGTCTGCTCCTCTATCAACGTCGGCACCACCCGTGCGGGCATCAATGTCGACGCGGTGAACCTCGTTGCCGGGAAGATGCTGGAGATTTCCAAAGCCACCGAGTCCATCCACGGCTTTGGATGCGCCAAGCTCGTCGTCTTCGCTAACATCACCGAGGACAACCCCTTCATGGCTGGCACCCTTCTGGGCGCGGGCGAACCCGAAGTGGTTATCAATGCCGGCGTCTCCGGCCCGGGCGTCGTGAAGTGCGCAATTGAAAAACTCATCGCTGCCGACCCCTCGGTTACCCTTGACGAGATCGCCGAGGAGATTAAGCACACCACTTACCGCGTTACGCGCACGGGCGAACTGATCGGGCGGCACGTCGCCAAGAAGTTGGGCGTGCCCTTTGGCGTCCTCGACCTCTCCCTCGCTCCGACGCCGAAAGTCGGCGACTCCGTGGGCGAGATTTACCAGACGATGGGCATCAAGAAGATCGGGTGCCCCGGAACTATCGCAGCCGTCATGATGCTCAATGACGCAGTGAAGAAGGGCGGAGCCTTCGCCTCCTCTGCCGTGGGCGGACTCTCCGGTGCCTTTATCCCCCCGATGGAGGATCACGCGCTGGAGTTGGCTCTGACGCATGGCGAGCTGTGCTTGGAGAAGCTTGAGGGCATGACCAGTGTCTGCTCGGTGGGGCTGGACATGATTATGCTCCCCGGCGATACATCGGCTTCGACGCTTGCCGGGATTATCTTGGACGAATGCGCCATTGGCGTTTCGGCAAGGAAGACCACGGGCGTGCGCGTGATTCCCGTGCCGGGCGCGAAGGTGGGCGACTACTTCGACTTCGGCGGGCTCTTCGGTGGCGGGACGGTTGTTGCGCCTCGGTGCCCCGAGGGACAGGAAGCCTTCGTTGCCCACGGCGGACACATCCCCGCCCCCATCCACTCCCTCCTCAACTAACCCTCCCCCGCGGAAAACACCCTCCCCGTAACCGCGTTTCCCCTCCCTCCGCACCGCGTTTGACCCAATCTCGGTGCGGACAGACCCGAAACTCGGTTCAAGGGGGTGGAAAAGGCGAATCTCTACCTTTTTGGTAAAGATAGGGAAACCGGGGGTGTCCGAACCGCGATCGAGGTCTGCCCGGTTCGCGTTTGGGTGAAAC
The DNA here is from genome assembly GCA_963608725.1 of Agathobacter rectalis. GTDB lineage: Bacteria > Verrucomicrobiota > Kiritimatiellia > RFP12 > DVOR01 > Spyradenecus. The sequence continues at coordinate 7,163 of CAVDHG010000010.1, forward strand.
GCGGTGCGGAGACACCCCTATCTCGGTTGCGGGGGCAGAGTAGGGGAGGTGCCCCCAGGAGCTTTTCAAGCCCTACCTTATATTTAGGGCGAACCCCGAAAGGCGGGAAGGCGAGGTTGCCTCAACGAAAAAACAAGACCTTATGCAGCAAAAGCGGGGACTTTTCTAAAACGCCTCCGCACCGCGATCGTCTCGTTTCCGCCTCGCGTCTCCATCAATCTTGACGCAGAGACACCTCGAACGCGGTTGCGGGGGGAGGTGGGGTTGAACCGCGTTTACCCGGTCTCCGCCTCGCGATCGATCTCCGTCCGCCTCGCGTTTCCCTCGAACGTGGTTGCGGACGCCTCCGAAGCGCAGGGCGAAAGGATAGCCCGAGTCGTTACGAAGTCGGGGCTTTGTTCGGAAGTTTTCAGGAACCGCAGGACATCTCCCCAGTAGCGGGTAGCTCCAGGAGGTGGCAACAGCCCCTCAAGCGTGCTCTGTGGTTTCTAATTCTCACCTAGCGGCATGGGAATTCCTTCAACGTGGCGACGAATCGGGCGTTTTGGCGAGGGTTCGAGCGGGTTTCGCTAGGGTGGGCACCCCGGATCTCTGCCTTCCGATGACCCTGAAAGCCAGTCAAGATTCACCGTATCCCGTGTCGCATAATCACAGTTATCGGCATTTTTCGGTATAAGTTTTGACCGAGTAACGTGTTATTGGGATGTCGCATTTTTCAGGGATAAGGATGGCGTTCGGAGAAGTCGGGATGGCGCGTCGGTGGGTTTGGCGAAGCTGTAAAGCAACTTGAGGAATGCTATTCACCTTCCAAAGTATTCTCGGATCCGAGGTTTGTTAACCTCGAACGCCACCTAACGGGAGCTTCGCACAAGGAGGAGCGGATTTTGTTATACTTGCGCGATGAACGTTGTGGGCAAAGTGAGGCGTTTAGTGAAACCGTTGCTTATCGTCATGAGTGCACCCAGCGGAGCGGGAAAGAGTACGCTCTGCGACTTGTTGCTTCAAGAATTCCCCGAGATCACCTATTCGGTCTCCTGCACCACCCGGGCTCCCCGTGGCGAAGAAGAGGATGGCATTGACTACTTTTTCCTCTCCAAGGAGGAATTCGAGAGGCAAGTGGAGTCCGGTGCCCTACTCGAGCACGCCATGGTGCACGGCAACGCCTACGGGACGCCCGCCGCGCCTGTTCGTGAAGCCTTCGCGGAAGGTCAGAGCGTCCTTATGGATATTGACGTGGTGGGCGCAGCGGCAGTGCGCAAAACCATTGCGGCGTTGCCGAAGGGCGACCCCCTGCGTGAGGGCTTTGTGGACATCTTTATTGAGCCTCCGAGCATCGAGGAGCTGAGGCACCGGCTTATCGGGCGCGGTGAGGACTCCGAGGAAGCGATTAAACTCCGGCTCCACAATGCGCAGGGCGAATTGGAGCGTTCGGGGGAGTTTACGTATCGGGTGGTCAATGATGACCTCAACATGGCGTATCGGCGACTGCGCGATATTCTCCTTGTAAAGAGTGGCGTGCTTTAAGGCGAAAAACGGATAGCATGAAGGTTTTACTCGGCGTTACAGGCTCCATCGCGTGCACCAAGGCGTGCGCTTTAGTGCGCTTGATGGTGGAGCGCGCTTGGAGCGTCCGCGTGGTGCCGACGGCGCATGCGCTGGACTTCGTCGGGGAGATTACCTGGCGGACGCTCTCCCAGAACGCCGTGGAGCTGGATGCCTTCGCGTCGAACCCGGATTGGCATCCGCGCCATATCGCGTTGGCAGATTGGTGCGATGTCTTCCTTGTAGCCCCCTGCTCTGCCAACACGTTGGCGAAGTTGGCGCATGGCTTGGCAGATAATCTCCTTGCGGAGACGGCGTTGGCTCTGCCCCCCGCGAAACCGCTTCTGGTGGCTCCGGCGATGAATGCGCGGATGTGGGCGAACGTTGCCACGCAGGCGAACGTTGAAACGCTTAAGGCGCGTGGCGTCCGGGTGCTCCTCCCCGAAGAAGGGGCGCTGGCTTGTGGCGACGTGGGGTCGGGTCGACTCCCGGAGCCTCTCACTCTCTTACACGCTCTGGAGCAGCTTCAATGAAGTGCGAGTTATGCCACGAGCGTGATGCAGAGGTGGTGCTCTTCCGGCGCGGAAAAGAGGACGCCAAGGGCGAAGAAGAGCTGTACGTCTGCAAGAAGTGTGCGGAGCAAGAGCGAGCCTTCGGCACCGAGCGCGGGATCCAAGTTACCGCCATGGAGCAAGAGGAAGACACGCCCCCCCCTACTCCATCGGCTGTCCTGCCGGGGTTAGACCTCAACACGCTCTCCAAGCTCTCGCCCGCCGAGCTTTTCGGTAAGCTGAAATCGACCTTTGACGCCATCCCGGAATCGACGGATGCTACCGACGAAAACGGGGTGTTGAAGTGCCCCGGGTGCGGGAATTTGTTCGGGCGTTACCATGCCCCGGATGCTCTTTTCCCGGATTGCGACCGCCTTGCCGGGTGCCCGAAGTGCTACGAGGCGTTCCGGTCGTCGATTCTTGCGGCGATTCGCGATTATCAGGGCGGGTGCACGCACTATCTCGAAAATGATGAGCGTGAAGCTCGGCGTCTGAAGACTCGGCACGCCTTGGAGACGGCGGTCAAGGCGGCAATCGAAGCCGAAGACTACCTCAAAGCCAAGAAGCTACGCGAAGCTCTGCGCGACATGGCTCACGAGACAGACGAGGAGCCACGCACGCAGGAGATCACCCCGCCCCGGGATCTGGAGAAACAGCGGACGGAAGAAGATGTCCTTGAGACGTGGTACATCGCTCCGAAGATTCAGTTCCTCTTTGCGCGTAACGTAAAAGGAGCAGTCTTCCCCGCCCAGATGAACAAGAATGCGCGCAAGAAATTGAGCAAACAGCTCGCGCAAACGCTTGTTCAAGAATGCGATTTCAGTTATGTGACGGAAGCCGATGGGACGCCCCAGGGCGCAGAGGCGTTCCTCGGACTAACGCCTTTCGATGCCCGCGAGGAAGGCTATCAACTCCTCTTAGCTACCCCGGAATTCACCCTTTGCGTGGATGGGGAAACCGTTCAGCGGAAGTGCGAAGTGTGGTGCGAAGTGATGACCATGGATCACTTGCGCTTCTCGATGGATTGCCCTTACCAGGAAGAGGATTGCGCCGAGCTGTTACAATGCCTTGAAAAGTTTGTAGCCTCGATTGAAAAGGTTGTGCCCTTCGTCAAGCACCCGCAATTCGGTTACCTGACGGCGAACGTTTCGTGGGTTGGCACGGGGCTGCGTATGCGCACGTGGATGCGCCTGGCAGGTTTGCTGTATTTCCGTGAGCTTGGCGGACTTTACCAGGCGGGATGCTTCTTCAACGTCCACGTAGAAGAGTGGGACTCCCCTCCTCCCGGAGACATCGTCAAAATCTTCAGTAAGCACTCTCTGGGGAAGCGACCCGTTGAGCTTTTCCGAGAGTATGCCAAAACCATTAACAAGATTATCGAGCAAGAGAAGATCGCCAAGCAACGCTTGCTCGCAGATTTGCCCTTTGCGCTTTGGGATATTTTGAAGCGCGTGAAAGCCGTCGTGGCGGCATCGCTCCTCATGGAGGAGACGGAGGCGAAGGACCTCATCTCGGATGTGCAATTGGGGCTCTCCCTCGGCGTCCTAGATGTGTCCGACTTCCAAGCCTCCAATCCCTTCCTCTCGTTTACCCTGAGCGATGCGGTTTTTCAGGCTACGCATGGGGATCGCTTGCTACCTGCTTCCGCCTTCCCCGAGAGCGTCCGGAATGACAAGGCGCAGTTGCTCGCAGCGCAACGCGCCTCCTGGATGCGCGAGCTCCTTGCCGGGTTTACCCTTTCGCCGAAATTCGTGAAGTATGCCAAGGAACTATGAAGAGCATGCGTAACATCTGCCTCCTCCTGCTTTGTCTCCTCGGGGTCATCTCCGCGGAGAGGCTCCTGGGTGCCGATGTCCTCGAAGGACTGACCCCGCGCCAGATGTTGATACAGGCGCGGAGCATGTTCCCGCAGGAAAACTTCGTTGTAACCGGTTCGCTTGTAACGGCAGAGGTGCGCGGAAAGAACGAGGTGAAGCGTCCTTACACGCTTAAACTCAATTGGGCGGATGGAAATCCGAAAGCCGAATGCAAGCTCTTCCGTATGGGAGATGACGTGATGCTCCGCGCAGAGATTGCGCGCAAGGGGGGCGCACCCTCGCTTTCGCTCTATGGCGCTGACGGCGCAGGCGCAACGAACGTCAATTTGAACACGCCGATCGGGGAGAGCGATTTAACGTGGATGGATTTGGCGTTCGACTATCTTTGGTGGACTGACGCCCGGCAACTCTCGGAGTACGAGATTGACTTGAAGGACATCTCCACGCGGGTGAGCGGGCGAAGCGATTGCGTGGTGCTGGAAGTGAAGCCGCCGCGCACGATTCCGGGGCTCTCCGCCGTCCGGCTCTGGCTCGATCGCGGGACGGGGAGCCTTCTCCAAACCGAACAGATCGCAGAGAGCGGGGAGCCTATCCGGCAGATGTTCGTTCAGCGGATTGGGCGCGAGAATGGACGCTGGGTGCCGCGAGAGTTCCGCGTCCGCCGGTTAAATCACCCGAGGATTACGAGGTTGCTTGTCTCCTCTATCCGCTCCGAGCAGTTTACGTCAAAGGACGAGTAAGAACATGGAAGCCGAAAACCGCAAGTCACTTGTCTTCTCTTCGATTCAGAATCGGTTGATTACCGCTTCGCTGACATTGTTGTGTTGCGTGGCGTTAGCCGTTTGCGTGGTCTTGGCGCTCTGGCTTTTCCTGCGGGGCATGGGCTACTTTCTCCATATCATAGGCCCCATTATCGTCGCCTTCTTCCTGAGTTTGCTCACGCGCCCATGGTATGCGTGGCTTCTGCGCCTCTTTCGAGGACGCGTGGTGCCGACGGTGGCGGTGTTTTCGCTCTCCTTCCTCCTCCCTACCCTATGCGTGGGCTACTTCTTTGGCGCGTTTCTTGTTGACCAAAGCACGAACTTGACGCGTGCGCTCCCGCGCCTCATCACCCAGACACGCGAGTATTTGTTGACGCTCTTCCCGGACGCGCAGGCTCTCTTGCAGAACGTGTTACCGAACGTTGCGCAGTTGCTCACGCCGGAGGGGACGATTTCCTGGGAAAAAGTTACGATGATGGTTGGGGGCGGGATGCACGTGGGCGGAGCGGTTGTCTCTGCCGGAACTGCGACCTTCCTGTGGCTACTCACCTTCTTCTATTGGATTGCCTTCCTGATCCAAGAGCCCCTCTCCGGGGAGACCTTCGCGGGGCAACTTCCTTTTCTCAGCGAGCGCGGACGGCGCGTTGTGGCGCGTTACTTTAAGAATTTCAACGACATCATCGTCTCCTACTTCCGCGGGCAAGTCATTGATGTGGTGATTCAGGGAATCCTTTACGGCACGGCGTTCCAATTGTGCGGATTGCCCAACGGCTTCTTCATCGGCTTCATCGTTGGCTTGCTAAACCTCGCGCCCTATTTCGGGATATTCACCGGCATGTGCGTGGTGTTGCCGATGGCGTTTTTCCATGCGGGATTCGGGTACATGTGCGGAATCCTGCTCGTGGTCTGCTGCATTCAGACCTTTGATGGTTACGTGATGCAACCTTATATTCAGGGCAACCGGATGAAGCTCGCGGCGTGGCAGATCGTCTTCGCCCTACTCTTTTGGACGCAACTTGGAGGCTTCTTGGGGTTGTTGCTCGCGATTCCTTTGACCGCCTTTATTAAGGCGTTCTGGCGAGAGTGGCGGGAATACTCCGTGCAGTTCGTCGGCGGAGATAAAGCAGTTGCGGAGGCAGAATTGCACAGGAGTGAACCCTAAAGATGGATTGCCTCCTGCGCGCCAGACTTTACGTGGGGCTTCTCACCGTTTTCGCTGGGAGCTTCGGGGTGCTGTTGCTTCTTCCCTGCGCCTCGCGAGTACTTACGGCGTTGCCAAGATTGCGCCTCACGGGGATCGTGCTTTCGGCGGTTTGCTGGATCTGGGTCGGCGCAGAGCTGTATTTGCACCCGATTGACTTCCTCTCCTTCCTGACGCCGGAACGGATTATATTCCTGACGATTCTCTGCATTCCCTTAACGTGGCTTCTGCTTCCCAACCTCCTCTGCACGCGGGCGATCGGCGGACTTTTGATGCTGTGCCCCATGCCGCTAATCCATGCGGTTCGCGACCAGGTGACGGATTGGAGAGTCGTGCCGGTTTTGGTGGGATATTTTTGCTTAGTTGTCGGAATGTTCGCCGTTTTCTACCCGTGGACGTTCCGCATGGCGTGCGGGTTCTTGGCGAAACATCGTTTATTCCGCACGATATTTGCCGGCGGTTGGATTGTGGTTACAATCCTCCTTTGTTTCACGTTTTGTTCACTCGGAAAGGCAGTTGGGGCATGAGTGGGATACTCTTTCGTTATATCCTAAAACTCTTCGTGATCCCGGCGAGCATCTGCTTCGTTGGACTTTCCGCGCTCATGTTGCTCTTCATGAGCTTTGATCTCATCGGTGCCTGTTTTGACCCGAAGGCAACCGTTACGATGCGCGTTGTGGTTGACTTCCTACTCGGCACGCTCTCGATGTATCTTGAATGGTTGTTGCCAGCGGTCTTCCTTCTGTCCACACTTTACACGATGTGGTACCTGTGTCGGCACAGCGAACTTATCGCTATGCGTGCTAGTGGCATTAGCATGGCGACCGTAACCGCGCCGATCCTCCTTATTGCGACCCTCGTATCGGTTCTTTCCTTTATTAACACGGAGTGTTACAAACCGCAAGCCGCGGCACGCGCCATGGTCATTAAGAACTCGGACTTTAGGGAGACGGGCAGAGAGCTTATCTATGGCGTGGGATTTTCAACGCCTGACAATCAGCGTAGCTGGACGATTGGCGTGTTTAATCCAGAGGACCCAACAACCTTGCGTAATGTCCGCCTCACGATAAGGCGCGCTGATGGCTCCAAAGAAAGAGTATATGAAGCACCAACCGCCAAATGGCTCGATGGAGCTTGGTGGCTACTTGATGGCGTAAAAGCTACGTACTACGACGAGCTTGATCAGATACTCCCCCCTTCGCCCGAAAATCCGGCGCAAATGCCTACTAAGATGCTCTACGGCGTTCAGGAGACGCCTAGGCAGATTTTGGTTCAGAATGTTACGCCCTCCCTCGCCTCTATCCCCGACAGGAAGGTCAATCGGGAGCTTCGCGAGCAAGCAGGAATATCGTCAAGACAGAAGGACGAGGACTCGTATCAGACGTATAACCATTATGCAACTCCCGTTGCGATTTTGCTCGTTACATTCTTCGCAATTCCTGCCGGTGTTGCGTCAGGAAGACAATCTGTCTTCCGCGGTATTCTTTTGGCTTTGGGACTATTTCTCATGTATTACGTCTTGACGGCGTTATCCATGTTACTTGCCAATCATGGCATCCTTAAGCCCGCGCTTGCTGTTGCGCTTCCCTCCATTGTCTTCGGGGGTGCAGCGATTGTGTTATTCAGGAGACTTCCATAACGTTACCTAGCAACAGGATCTTCGTGACCGAATTACGCGCCAATATGCATGGAAAGCCCGGGGAGTTTGCTCGACAGCTCGGGATTCGTCGCATTTTTATTCCGATGTTGAGTTTTGGAGTGCTTTTTGGCTTTGGAATCGGGATGCTGATTGATTCGATAGGGCTTCTCCCTTGGTGGGGAGGAGCAATTATCACATTAATCGCCCTTGTCGGGTTCGCTCGCTTCTGTTATCGCCAGCCCTCTCTTGTTTATAGTTATTTCAAGGGTGCACGAGGAGAAGAAATTATTGCTGGGGAGCTATCGCGACTGCCTGCGACGTGGTCGGTCTTCAACGGCGTGTTGCTTCCCGGGCGCCGGGATATCGACCATGTGGTAGTTGGCCCCCAAGGCGTCTTTGTTATCGAGACGAAATTTTGGAAAGGCAATATCACCTTTGAAAATGGGCAGATTCTGGTTAATGGGCGTTCGTTCTCTCGTTCTCCGATAGAACAAGTTCGCCAATCAGTCCAACTCATCTCTGAAATTCTCCCCAACGTTCCCACCTCTGCTATTCATGGCTTTGTTTGTTTCGCCAGTAAGCAGTTTGAACCCGGCGCAGACGTAGTCAAGGCAGATGACGTTACGCTTTGTTCGCATCTTAAGCTATGCCATGCCCTAACTTCTTTCCCTTGTTCGCTTGACGCATCGCATTTGCCCGAAATTGTTGCCAGGCTAAACGTTCTTACAGTTGCAGAGGATTCCTAAGATGAAGGGTATTCTTCGCTCGCTTTTCTTTTCCTACTCGCTTCTCGCATTCACGAATCCTGCGGTAGCAGCTCCGCTTTCTCCGGAACCCGTATATCCGGAGATCGCCAAACGTATGGTGCGCCAATTAGATTCCCTTCATCTCTCGCAGGAAGTCTTTGGCGAACGCCTATCTGCCATCGCATGGACGAATCTGGTGAATTCCTTAGACTCGGATCACATGCTGCTTACACAGGAAGATCTGAAAAAGTTTGAGCCACAACGACAGTCTTTGGCAACGGCACTGAGAAAGGGCGACCTGTCTTTCGGGTATAACTTGATGCAACTCGTTCAAGCTCGATGGCAAGAACGATGCGATTTCGTCGACAACACACTAAAACAAGAGCATCCCTTTGATTTTTCAGGGGAAGATGTTTATATGTGGAAACGGAGCGACGCACCGCGTCCCCAAAACCGAGAAGAGCAGAAGCAACTATGGCTTTCATGTCTCAAGAATGAATACCTTGCGCTCTCGCTGGCGAAAGAATTAGAATCCGAAGAGGCGAAGCAAGTGGCTACACAACCCAAGGAAGAGTCAGCAAATGATGCAGAGGATATGAATTTACCTGTCGCCGAAATTCTGCGTAAGCGCTACAAAACAATCCGAGATGCCTTTGCGGAAATGGACTCTGAAACTGTTTTACAGCGTTACCTTTCTGCCGTTGCAAATGCATATGACCCGCATACGGACTATATGTCGCCAATGAATTTCGAAGACTTCAATATAGGAATGAACTTATCGCTTTGTGGCATTGGTGCGACACTGCGCATGGATGATGGTGCTATTCGCGTTACAGAGATTATGCCTGGCGCGCCTGCAGCACGTGACACCCGCTCTATTCGCCTACAAGAAGGCGATCTTATCATCGGCGTTGGGCAAGAGAACGGCGCAATTGAAGACATCCGCCACAAACCTTTAACGCGAACTATCCGGAAGATCAGAGGCCCCAAGGGAACCAAAGTCGTTCTTCGCGTTATCCCCGCGACGGACAAGACAGGAACGCAAACTAAACTTGTCGACCTCATTCGCGACGAGATTAAACTAGAAGAGCAAGCCGTTACGGGGAAAGTGGAAAGTCTAACCGCCAAGCGCAAGCTCGGCTATGTGCGAATCCCGACATTTTACGCGGGGATGTCGGAGAGCGCGATGGCGTCAGGAACTCGCTCTATGACAAAAGACCTCTTGCGTTATATCCAGCAGTTTAACGAAGAGCACGTTGATGGCGTCGTCATCGATCTACGCAATAATGGCGGTGGTTCCCTTCAGGAAGCGCGTAATATGGTGGGGCTTTTCGTTCATGGTCCGGCGGTGCAAGTTCGCGACACTCGTGCCGTGCAGGTGCTCTCTTCTTCTGGTCAGGTCGCCTGCGACAAACCCTTGGTTGTTCTCGTTAACCGTGGCTCTGCCTCTGCGTCTGAAATCGTGGCGTCTGCCTTGCAGGATTATGGACGCGCCATCATTGTTGGCGACTCAAAGACCCACGGAAAGGGAACCGTGCAAACGGTCCAAGGTCTTGGCGATACAAAGATCTACGGCGCAGATAGAGTTACTGTGGCTTGCTTTTATCGCATTAATGGAGGAACAACGCAGCTCCGTGGCGTTATACCGGACATTGTGTTGCCGTCCATTTATGATGCGCTCGACATTGGAGAGGACAAACTTCCTGGAGCTTTGCCATACTCGACTGTACCACCCGCCTACTACGTCAAGACTTCAGATATCACGCCTTTCGTGCACACATTACGCGAGCGCTCCCAGAAGCGTCTAGCGAACGACCAGGTATATCAGGACTCACAAGACCTGATCGCTCTTATACGTAAAGCCAACGCCGAGAAGACCGTTTCGCTTAATATTGAAAAGCGTCGAGCATGGATGCGTGCAGAGCGAGCCTTACAAAAATCTCAAGAGAAAG
>CAVDHG010000011.1:0-10849 GCA_963608725.1 Agathobacter rectalis
GGGGGCTTGACAGGGTAGGGGAAAGATGATATTTTACGCGCTCCTTTCCCCCGAAAAGGGGAAACGGTGCAGAGACTGCTCTTTGACATCATCCGCCCGACGAGGCGTTTAAGAGGACGTATGGCCACAGGCTTGGACAAGATTCGGAATATCGGCATCGTCGCCCACATTGACGCGGGCAAGACGACGACCACCGAACGTATCCTCTTTTACGCCGGCATGACCCACCGCCTCGGCAATGTGGACGAGGGGAACACGGTTACGGACTGGATGATTCAGGAGCGCGAGCGTGGGATCACCATCACCTCCGCGGCTATCACCTGCGCTTGGCGCGGGGCACAAATCAATCTCATCGATACTCCCGGGCACGTCGACTTCACGATCGAAGTCGAGCGGGCATTGCGCGTGTTGGATGGCGCGGTAGGCGTCTTCTGCGCAGTGGGGGGCGTGCAACCGCAGTCGGAAACCGTGTGGCGTCAGGCGAACCGCTACAACGTGGCGCGGATAGCCTTTGTTAATAAGATGGACCGCATGGGGGCAAACTTCGCTCGCGCCGTGGGTGAGATGCGCACGAAGCTCAATGCGAACGCCGTGGCGGTGTCGCTCCCGGTTGGGGCGGCGGAGACGTATGCCGGCGAGATTGACCTCATTGCGCAGACGTATCGGCGTTATTTGGATGACGAGGGGAAGACCTTCGAAGACGTTGCCATCCCCGCGGAGTATGCCACGCAAGCGCAGGAAGCGCGTGAGGCTCTTCTGGAAGCTCTGGCGGAGGTGGACGACGCTTTCATGGAGGCGTATCTGGAAAACCCCGAGCAGTCGAGCGAGGCGATCAAAGCGGCGATTCGGCGAGCGGTGGTGGCGCAGACGTTGGTGCCGGTCTTTTGCGGTTCGTCTCTGAAGAACAAGGGCGTGCAGGCTCTGCTTGACGGCATTGTGGACTACTTGCCTTCGCCCCAGGAGCGCAAAGCCCCGGTTGGGACGAACGTGAAGACGGGCGAGAGCGAAGAGGTGGCGATGACGCCGGAAGCTCCGCTCTCGGCACTGGTCTTTAAGATTGCAACCGATCCCTACGTGGGGCGGCTCTTCTTCGTGCGCGTCTACGGCGGGGCGTTGAAGAAGGGGCAGAATGTCTACAACCCCCGCACCCGGAAGCGTGAGCGCGTGATGAAGCTTCTCCGGGTGAAGTCCGACGAAGAGGAAGAGCTTGACGTCCTTTCTGCCGGAGACATCGGCGCGGCGGTGGGCTTGAAAGAGGTTACGACGGGCGACACCTTGGGCGTAGAGAACCACCCGGTGGCGTTGATGGGCATCACGGCTCCGGAGCCGGTGATGTTTATGGCGATTGAGCCGAAGTCTTCCGCCGAGAAGGATAAGCTCTCGGCGGCGTTGGGGCAGCTGGCAGCCGAGGACCCGACGTGCCAGGTGCGAACGGACGGCGAGACGGGGCAACAGATTTTGTGCGGTATGGGCGAGCTCCACTTGGAGATTCTCGTAGACCGCCTGAAACGTGAGTTCAATGTGCTGGCGAATACGGGCAAGCCGATGGTCTCCTATTGCGAGACCGTGACGCAGACTGCCCGCCGGACGTATACGTTCGATAGGGAAATCGCGGGGCGTAGACACTGCGCCACGCTGACTTTGGAAGTCTCCCCGCTCGAGCGCGGAAAGGGACGGCAAGCCCTCGTTGCAAAAAGTGCAATGAAGGGGTTGCCTAAGCCCGAATATTCTGCTATCATAACGGACGCTTTATTTGACGCAATAGCGACCGGCGTGCTTGCACGCTATCCGATGACGGACGTAAAAGCCGAGGTTGTCGATTGCGCCATACTGGATGAAGAGACGGCTTCGGACGTGGCTTTTAGGAGCGCGGCCGTAATCGGATTCCGGGAGGCAGCCCTGGCGGCTGCGCCGGAATTTCTGGAGCCGATCATGTCTCTCGACATCGTGACGCCGCCCGAATACGTCGGCGACATCATGGGAGACATCAACGGCCGCCGCGGGCAAGTGCGCGACATGGAAATGAAGGGGGACCTTCAGGAAGTGCGTGCGCAAGTGCCTCTGGCGGAACTGTTCGGGTATGCCACGGCGATCCGTTCGCTCTCACGCGGACGAGCCGGATATACGATGGAAACCGGCGCGTTTGCCGTGGTGCCCGCAGCAGTTAAGGAAGAACTACTGAACAGGTAATGTGAGCATGCAAAGTCAGCGTATTCGTATCCGCTTGCAGGCGTACGACCACAAGGTGCTCGATCAGGCCGTCGGTGCCATCCTCGACGCGGCGCGTAGCACCGGTGCGCAGGTTGTGGGGCCCATCCCGCTGCCGACGCGCATTGAGCGTTTCACCGTCAACCGCTCTCCGCACGTGGACAAGAAGTCCATGGATCAATTTGAGATGCGGACGCATAAGCGGTTGCTGGACATCGTGAGCCCCACGGCAAAGACTGTGGACGAGCTCAAGAAGTTGAATCTGCCCGCCGGCGTGGACATCACGATTCGCATCTAAGGAGGATGACCATGCAAGGCTTGATTGGCAAGAAGATTGGGATGACCCAGATTTGGGACGACAAGGGCGTTGCGATTCCCGTAACGGTGCTCGAGGTCGGCCCCTGCCCGGTTGTCCAGGTGAAGACGATGGAGAAGGACGGCTACGTTGCCGCCCAGCTCGGGTTCGAACCCCAGAAGCCCCAGCGTCTGAGCAAGGCTGTGCGCACGCGTTTCGAGAAGGCGGGCGTCCCCACGCAGAAGGTGCTCGCTGAGTTTGCGCCGGATTCGGCAGACGAAGTGAAAGCCGGAGACACGCTCACCGCGTCTCTCTTTGAAGGCGTGGACTTCGTTGACGTGCAGGCGACGACGAAGGGGCGTGGCTTTGCGGGCGTGGTTCGCCGGTTCCGCTTTGCGGGCGGCCCTCACGGGCACGGCGGGCACTCGAAGCGTCGCCCCGGCGGTATCGCGGCTCGCGACCTGCCCGGTTGGGTTGAAAAAGGCAAGAAGATGCCCGGACACATGGGCTGTGTGGTTCGCACCACGCAGAACGTCCGCGTGGCAAAGGTTATCGCCGCAGAGAATCTCGTTCTCCTGCACGGGGCGGTGCCCGGTCCCAACGGCGGAATCGTCCGTGTAACGAAGGCTCTTAAGAAGGCTTCCAAGTAATGAGCACGATTAAAGTTTACGACAAGACCGGCACGGTTACGGGCGAAAAGACCGTCGATGCCGCGCAGCTCGTCCTTGACCGTGGCGAGCAAGCGGTTAAGGACACGGTGGTTGCCATCCTCAATGGCTACCGCGCTGGCACCGCGAAGGCGAAGAACAAGTCCGAAGTGTCGGGCACCGGCAAGAAGCCGTGGAAGCAGAAGGGCACGGGGCGCGCCTCGTTCGGCTCTTCGCGCAACCCGGTGTGGCGTGGCGGTGGCGTGGCGTTCGGGCCTGTGCCTCGGGATTACTCGCAGAAGATCAACAAGAAGGTCGCCGCGCTGGCGTTCGCTCGTGCGTTGAGCGACAAGATCGCCGCGGGCGAGCTTTGCGTGGTCGACTCCCTGAACTTCGATGAGCCCAAGACCAAGGGCGCGGTGGCACTCTTCAAGGCTCTGGGCTTTACGCGCTCGAGCCTCGTGATTGTGGATGATGATGCGCTCGCGGGCGATGCGAACGACAACTTCTTCCTCGCGGTGGGCAACCTCCCGGACGTGGGCGTTGTTGCTGCGGGCGAAACGGATGTCTACATGCTCTGCCGTTTCAAGAACATCATCGTTACCGCCAAAGCGTATGATGCGCTTCAGGCTCGCCTCGCTCGCGTAACCGGAAAGGCGGACAAGGAATGAAGACCATTATCCGTAAAGTCTCTGTAACCGAGAAGGGCACCCTGATCGGCTCCAAGAGTCAGTATATGCTTGAAGTCGCCCCGTCTGCGACCAAGCCTGAAATTCGCTCGGCTGTTGAAGCGCAGTTCGGCGTGCACGTGGTCAGCGTGAACACCGCCAACTACCGCAGCCGCACCGTCCCTACGCGGACGCGCCGCACCACGACCACTCAGGCGTGGAAGCGGGCGATTGTAACGTTGCGCGACGGTGAGCGCATCGAGATCGTCTAAACTGCCAAAGGACACCCTATCTATGGCACTGAAAAGTTATAAACCTCGCAGTCCGGGTATGCGCTTTCGCGTTTCCCAGGTGCGCACGCATCTCTCGAAGGAGAAGCCGGTCGCTCACCTGACGCTCGCGAAGGACAGCTGCGCCGGGCGCAACAATCAAGGTCGCATTACCGTCCGCCATCGTGGCGGTGGCGTCCGCCGGCGTTTCCGCGTGGTGGACTTCTTGCGCGACAAGCATGGGATCCCCGCGAAGGTCGCGGCTCTCTGCTATGACCCGAACCGCACGGCTAACCTCGCGTTGCTCAACTACGCCGACGGCGAGAAGCGTTACATCCTCGCCCCGGAAGGACTCAAGGTTGGGATGACGGTGGTTTCCGGTCCTGAAGCGGAGCCGACGGTGGGCAATGCCCTCCCGCTCGACAAGATCCCGCTGGGCATGGCGTTGCACAATGTGGAACTCGTCCCCGGGCGTGGCGCGCAGATGGTGCGCTCTGCCGGCACGAGTTGCACGCTGATGGCGCGTGATAACGGGATGGCGACGCTTCGCCTCCCCTCCGGCGAAGTTCGCTTGGTCTCCTGCGCGTGCATGGCAACGATTGGTGCCGTGGGCGAGGGCGACTGGTCGGGCGTCAAGTTCGGCAAGGCTGGGCGCAAACGCTTGCTCGGCATTCGCCCGACGGTGCGTGGTGTGGCGATGAACCCGGTCGATCACCCGATGGGTGGTGGTGAAGGGCGCACGTCGGGTGGTAGCCACCCCCGTAGCCCGTGGGGCAAGTTCGCGAAGGGCGGTAAGACGCGTAATCGCCGTAAGAACAGCAATCGCTTTATCGTCAAGCGGAGAAAGTAAAGCACTATGTCTCGTTCGATTAAGAAAGGCCCCTACGTTGAGGCTTCCCTCCTGAAGAAGGTGGAGAAGATGAACGCTTCGGGCAAGAAGTTGCCGATCAAGACTTGGTCGCGCCGCTCGATGGTCCTGCCCGAGTTCGTCGGGCATACGTTCGCCATTCATAACGGCAAGCAGCATATGCCGGTGTTCATCACCGAGAATATGGTTGGGCACCGTTTGGGCGAATTCTCCAACACCCGGACCTTCAAGGCGCACGGCGGCTTGACGGAAAAGGCAAGCCGTTAAGGGAGGCTAGACTATGGAAGTGAAAGCCATTGCCCGCAACCTCCGAATCTCTGTGCGTAAGGCGCGCCCGATCGCTCGCCGTGTGCAGGGTTTGAAGCTTGCCGACGCGCTCGCAATCGCAGATTTCAGCACCCTGAAGGCTGCCCGGTTCCTCGCTACCGCGTTGCGCTCTGCCGCGGCGAATGCGAAGAACAATAACAACCTCGACCCCGAGACGCTGACGGTGAAGAAAGCCGTCTTCGATGAGGGGACGCGGATGAAACGCTATTGGTGCGGAGCCCGCGGTAGCGCCAAGCCGATACAGAAGAAGCTCAGCCACGTTACCGTGGTATTGACGAACGAATAAACAGGAGCCAACCTTGGGACAGAAAGTCAATCCTATCGGCTTCCGCATTGCCCTGAATAAGCAGTGGCAGTCGCGTTGGTTCGCGAAGAAGCTGGACTTCGGTCTGAACCTGGCCGAGGACAATAAGATCCGCGAAACCGTGCGTAAGGCAATTGAAGGCGCCGCTATCACAAAGATCGGCATCGAGCGTTCTGCCAATCGCGTTCGCGTGGTTATTTTCTCTGCCCGCCCCGGCGTGATCGTTGGGCGCAAAGGGCAAGACGTCGAGAAGCTCAAAGCCAAGCTCGCAAAGAGCACCGGGAAGGAAATCTACCTGGACATCCAGGAGATCCGGACGCCCGATGCGGATGCGCAGCTGGTCGCCGAGAGCATCGCTCAGCAGATCGAGCACCGCACAACGGTGAAGCGTGCCATCAAGCGCGCTGAGAAGACGGCGATGGAGCTGGGCGTCGACGGAATCAAGATCCGCTGTGCCGGGCGTATCAACGGCGCAGAGATCTCCCGCGTGGAGTGGAGCAAGAAGGGCAAGGTGCCCCTGCACACGTTGCGCGCTAACATTGACTATGGCTTTGTGGAAGCCAACACCACCGCTGGGAAGATCGGCGTGAAGGTGTGGATCTGCAAGCGAGACGATTTCCAACCGGCGCGTGGACAGCGCGGTGGCGATCGCGGAAGGAGGAACACCTATGCCTCTCATGCCTAAACGCGTTAAGCATCGCAAGGTTTCGAAGGGCTCCCGCAAGGGGTTCGCAACGAACGGCGACAAGTTGGCGTATGGTGAGTTCGGGATCAAGGCGTTGGGTCGCGGTTGGGTGACGAACACTCAGATCGAGGCCTGCCGTGTGGCAATCAACCGCCACATGAAGCGCAAGGGCAAGCTCTGGGTGCGCATCTTCCCGGATAAGCCGGTAACGAAGAAGCCGATCGAAGTGCGTATGGGCTCGGGTAAGGGCAATCCGGAATTCTGGTGCGCCGTTGTACTGCCGGGCAAAGTGCTCTTCGAAGTGGGTGGCATTCCGGAGTCTTTGGCTCGTGAGTGCCTGCGCTTGGCGGACACGAAGCTGGGCATTCGCACGCAGTTGATCGCCCGCTGAAAAACGGAGTGCACACCATGAAGATCGCAGAGATTAAAGACCTCAAAGCCGAAGAGCTGGTTGCGCAGATCCGTGAGAAGGAAGCGGAGTTGCGCACGCTTCGCCTGAAGCACAATTCCACCCAAGGGGTTGAGAACCCCGGGCGTATCGCCGCACTGCGCAAGGACATTGCCCAGTTGAAGACGGTAGCCAACGAGAAGAAGGTGAATCCATGAGTGAAACGACTGTCGAGCGCGCTTCGCGCAAGGTGCGGAAGGGCACCGTCGTCAGCAAGTCCGGCGACAAGTCGATTGTTGTTCGCGTTGAGCGCCGGTTGCTCCACCCTGTCTATGGTAAGGTGGTGAAGACCTCCACCAAGTTCCATGCCCATGACGAGAAGAATGAAGCCAAGGTCGGCGACGCGGTCGTGATTATGGAAACGCGCCCGCTGAGCAAGACCAAACGCTGGCGTCTGGTCTCCATCGAGGAGAAGTAAGCCATGATAATGGAAGAAAGCAAGCTCGTAGTGGCAGATAATACGGGCGCAAAGATTGCCAAGTGTTTCCGAATCCTCGGGCAGCGTAAACGCTCCGCGGGGGTTGGGGACATCATTCGCGTGTCCATTCAGGAAGCTTCGCCGACGGGCGCGGTCAAGAAGGGGCAGGTCTGCTTTGCCCTTATCGTGCGCACGGCGCACCCGCTCGCCCGCCCGGATGGATCCTATGTCCGCTTCGACCAGAACGCCTGCGTGATTGTCGACGCGAAGCATAACCCCCTGGGGACGCGTATTTTTGGACCCGTGGCGCGTGAGTTGCGCGACAAGGGGCAGATGAAGGTGATTTCGCTCGCACCGGAAGTGGTGTAAGGGGAAGAGCCTTCGCTTCGTGACCGCAGGTAATACGTAAGCGTAAGCCGGGGTCTCACAAGGAAGAACGGGACGTTTGCGAACTGCGTTCGTTACAACAGCGAGTTACGGAAGAAACTAAATGAGTATCGCACGAATCAAGAAAAACGACACGGTGATCGTGATCTCCGGTGCGGACAAGGGGAAGACCGGGAAGGTTCTCTCCGTCAGCCCGAAGAAGGGAACGGCAGTGGTCGAGGGATTGCACCTCGTCAAGAAAACTGTCCGCCGCACCGAACAGACGCCACAGGGTGGAATTGTTGACAAGGAGGCTCCGATCCAGCTCTCCAACCTCATGCCCTATGACGCCGAGAAGAAGCGGGGAAGTCGCATCCGTCGGACCCAGAATGGCGAGCGGACGGTTCGCACGCTCAAGACCTCCGGCAAGGTGTTGGACTAAGGAGTAGCAACGATGGCTAACTTGAAAGAGACTTACACCAAGGAGATCGTCCCGGCACTCAAGCAGAAGCTCGGAGTGACGAACCCGATGCTTGTGCCTCGGTTGACCAAGATTGTGGTTAACATGGGCTTCGGCATCGTCGAGAAGGACGTCCAGAAGCAGATCGTTCAAGACCTTGAGGCGATCACCGGACAGAAGGCTGTGCTTTGCAAGGCACACAAGAGCATCTCTAACTTCAAGCTCCGCGAGGGCATGGTTATCGGTGCAAAGGTTACGCTTCGCGGTGCGCGGATGTATGAATTCGCCGAGCGCTTCTTCAACGTGACGCTGCCTCGCATTCGCGACTTCCGTGGCGTGCCGAATCGTGGCTTCGATAAAGCCGGGAACTACACGATGGGCATGAAGGAGTATGTAACCTTCCCCGAAATCACCGCCGTGAGCTCGGCTTCGGGTCTTGACATCACGTTCGTTACCACAGCCAAGGACAAGGTTGGCTCGAAGGCTTTGCTTGAAGCTCTCGGGATGCCTTTCATGGGGCGTTAAGGAGTAAGAAGACACCATGGCAAAGACTTCTTTAATAGTAAAAGCTGCGCGTAAGCCGAAGTTCGGTGTTCGGGCGTACACGCGTTGTTCTCGTTGCGGTAGACCGCATAGCGTCATCCGCAAGTTCCGCCTGTGCCGACTCTGCTTCCGCGAGATGGCACTGAATGGTGAGATCCCCGGCATCACCAAGGCCAGCTGGTAAGCGAGAGGATTTACGAAAATGATGACTGATCCTATTTCCGATATGCTGGTGCGTATCCGCAATGCTCAGAAGGCGCGTCATCCCGACGTCTCCATGCCGGGTTCGCGCATCAAGGGCGAGATCGCACGCGTTCTGAAGGAAGAGGGCTATATCGTCGACTTCTCGATGGTTGGCGATATTAAGCGCACGCTTACGATTGAGTTGAAGTACAGCGACCGTGCCGAGCCTGCGATCCGTGGACTCGAGCGCATTTCTCGCCCCGGTCTGCGCCGCTTCTGCGGTTACACGGACATTCCGAAAGTGCTTGGCGGGCTGGGCGTTGCAGTGCTCAGCACCTCGGGCGGAATTATGAGCGGTAAGACTGCCAGAGAGCGCAAGCTTGGCGGGGAACTGCTTTGCACGGTTTGGTAAAGGAGCGAAGTAATGTCTCGAATTGGTAAACAGCCTGTTGCCATTCCCGCAGGGGTCACGGTTTCGGTGACCAACGGGAACGAGGTAACTGTCAAGGGACCTAAGGGCGAGCTTTCTCGCGTCTTCCAAAAGGGAATCTCGGTGCAAGTCGAAGGTTCTGAAGTTCTCGTGACGCGTGCGGATGATAGTCGCGCACAGCGGGGCTTTCACGGTCTTTCGCGTACGCTCGTTCGCAACATGATCGAAGGCGTAACCAAGGGCTATGCTCGCGAACTAGTCATTGAAGGCACCGGTTTTAAAGCTGCCGTTCAAGGGAACAAGGCGATCCTAACGCTCGGCTTTGCTTCGCCCAAGGAGTATTTGATCCCTGCCGGATGCACGGTCTCCGTGGCGGGCGATGTGAATATCAAGGTTGAGGGGATCGATAAGCAGCAGGTCGGCGAGGCGGCTGCTCGGATCCGTTCTTACTATCCTGCAGAGCCTTACAAGGGCAAGGGTATCCGCTATAAGGACGAGAAGATCCGTCGCAAGGAAGGCAAGACGGTGGCTTAACCGTTGCCAGGAGATCATAGTATGAGCTTAAAGAATCGAAAAGAACAGCGCGCAGCACGCCACTTGCGTATTCGTCGTCGGATCAGCGGTGGTACTGCGGCGCGTCCGCGTATGGCGATATTCGTCTCGAACCGCTATATGTATGTGCAGTTTATTGACGATGTGGCGCAGACAACGGTGGCTTCTGCCTCTACGCTCAAGCGTGGTGTGAAGTGCAACATTGAAGGCGCGAAGGCTTTGGGTGCTGCCTCTGCTGAAGCGGCTCTGGCCAAGGGCGTCAAGACTGTAGTCGTGGATCGCGCCGGGTATAAATACCATGGTCGCGTGAAGACGATTGTCGAATCTGCCGTAGCGGCGGGACTTTCTATCAGTGCCAAAACGGAGGAAGCATAAATGTTGGAGCGCAACAATCGCGAAGACGTTCCCGAGTTTGACGAGAAGACGGTGTTTATCAATCGTTGCGCCAAAACGGTAAAGGGCGGTCGTCGCTTTAGCTTCTCTGCCATCATTGTGGTGGGGGACAACAATGGCAAGGTCGGTCTTGGCATCGGCAAGGCGAACGAAGTGGGTGATGCTATCCGCAAGGGTGGCGATGCTGCTCGTAAGGCGATGCGCCCGGTGTGCATGAAGGGCACCACAATCCCGCACGAAGTCTATGGCGTGTGCGATGGTGGCAAGGTTCTGCTCAAGCCGGCTCCGGACGGCACTGGTATCATCTGCGGTGGTGCCATGCGCCCGGTGCTTGAGGCTGCCGGGATCAAGGACGTCGTGGGCAAGTCCCTCGGCTCGAAGAACCGCTTGAATGTGGTTAAGGCAACGATTGATGCTCTGCATCAGTTGCGTTCTGCGGAGACCATTGCGGCACTCCGTGCCTAATGTCGACAGGAGAAGCTTCTTCGGAAGCTTCTCCGCGTTCACAGGAAAGGATTTAGAGGATCATGGATCTTTCTACACTTAAGAATACGCCCGGTGCCCGCAAGGGGCGCAAACGCGTCGGTCGTGGCATGGGCTCGGGCATGGGCAAGACTTCGACCCGCGGTCACAAGGGTCAGGGCTCTCGCAAGGGGCACAAGCAAAAGTTGGGCTTCGAAGGCGGTCAGATGCCTTTGATGCGCCGTCTGCCTAAGCGTGGCTTCAAGAATCCTAATCGCGTTCCGTTCTACGGCGTGAACGTTGGGGACTTGGAGTGCTTTGAT
>CAVDHG010000011.1:11213-17271 GCA_963608725.1 Agathobacter rectalis
ACGATTGCGCTGGTCGCGGTTGCTCGACTGCTGGCGATGATTCCGACCCCCGGTGTGGATTGGGCGGCACTGGATGCGTTGCAGACTGCGGTAGCCAATGGCGGTGGTGGACTTGTTGACTGGTTCGACACGTTCACGGGCGGAGCCTTAACCCAGTGCTCGGTCGGCACGCTCTCTATCTGGCCCTACATCTCTGCGCAGATCGTTATCCAGCTCTTGACGGCTGTTGTGCCTCTTCTTGGTCGCCTCCAGAAGGAGGGCGACGCCGGGCGCAAAACGCTCAACCTCTATACGCGCTGGTTGACAATCGCTATCTGCATCTTCCAGGCGTTCATGTTGGCGAATACCATGCTTACCCCCGATCGCCTCGCTCCCGGCGTCGGTTCCGTTGTAACGATGTCGCCCATCCTCTTCTACATTTCGACCATTATCTCGATGACCGGTGCCTCCATGTTTGTCATGTGGTTGGGCGACCAGATCACCGAGCGCGGAATCGGCAATGGCGTCTCGCTCCTGATCATGATTAACATCTCCTCCCGCCTTCCCTCGGCGGTGGGCGATGTGGCTCGCCGTTATTTTGGCGCGGGCGGTGGTACGGCGTCCGGCTCGGTGTGGGAGCTTATCCTCCTCTTGGCGTTCGGCTTCGCTGTCCTTCTCGGCACTGTGGCTCTGACGCAAGCTCTGCGCAAGATTCCGATTCACTCCACGCGTGCGATTTCCAAGGGTTCGGCGTATGGTGGCGGGCAGACCTATCTTCCCCTGCGCGTGAACTACTCCGGCGTTATGCCGATTATCTTCGCCGGCCCCATCCTGCAGTTGATCGGGCTTCTGGGCGGGTTGAAGGGGCAAAGCGCAATCACCGCTGCTCTGCGTAAGGTTGGGCAGACGGTCGGAATGCCCACGACCACCACGCACATCGTGCTCTACGGAGCTTTGATCCTCTTCTTCACCTTCTTCTGGGTGGCAACGCAGTTCAACGCCATGAACATCTCCGAGGGGTTGAAGCGCGATGGCTCCTACATCCCCGGAATCCGCCCCGGCTTGGCAACGGCAGAGTACCTCGACGCCGTGATGACGCGGGTAACCATCATCGGCGCACTTTCGCTCCTCGCTATCGCCATCATCCCGCTGATGCTCACGGCGTCTCGGGACATCTCCTACAATATCGCGAGCTTCTTCGGCGGGACGAGCCTTCTGATCATCGTTGGCGTGGCATTGGATACGCTCCGCCAGTTGGAATCGCAGTTGGTCATGCGTAATTACGACGGCTTCCTCAAGCATGGTCGTATCGCCGGTCGCCGGTAACGCCTAAACGTCGGCGAGAGGATATACAAGCGTGAATGTCGTTGTTCTTTTGGGTGCGCCGGGTTCCGGGAAGGGAACGCTCGCTGCCGAGATGGCGAATGCGCCCGGTGTGGCACATCTCTCCACGGGCGATCTGCTCCGCAATGCGGTGAAAGCCGGAACGCCTGTCGGGCAAGTTGCCAAGAAGATTATGGAGTCCGGCAATCTCGTCCCGGACGACCTCATCGCGCAGATGGTGGGCGACTACCTCTCTGCTCACGCCGAACTTTCGACCGTTCTGCTCGATGGCTTCCCGCGCAACGTCGCCCAAGCCGAACTCCTTGCTGACCTCCTCGCGAAGCAGGGCGTGGATCTGCGCTGTGCGCTCCTCCTAGACGTCCCGAACGAAGTCGTCGTCCGCCGACTCTCCGGGCGTCGCGTTTGCCCGGGGTGCGGGGCTGGCTACAATGTGGATACCCTTCCTCCTAAGCGCGAAGGCGTTTGCGACTCCTGTGGCGAGACCTTGATCCTTCGCAAGGACGATATGCCCGAGACGATCCGCCACCGCCTGGACGTCTACGCCGAGCAGACCTATCCGCTTATAGCGTATTACCGCGAGCGCGGGCTTCTTAATGTGGTCGATGGCTCCTCGGATGATTTGGGAGCTAAGGTGAAGGTCGCGCTTGAGTTTATTCAATGATTCATCTGCTCTCCCCTGAAGAACTTGATGCAATGCGTGTTTCCGGTCGGCTGATGGCGGACTGGTTGAACGCCTGTTGCGAGCAGGTTCGCCCAGGGATCACCACGGGGGAGATCGATCAATTCGCTCGCACCTATCTTCGGACGCTCGGCGATGGTTCTGCCGAGTCCGGATGCTTGGGGTATCATGGGTACCCGGGTGCACTTTGCATTTCCGTAAATGAAGAGGTTATCCACGGGATTCCCGGTGCACGTGTCCTCCAGCACGGGGATTTGGTCAGCCTTGACGTTTGCGGTTCGTATCACGGTTTCTTCGGCGATAACACACGAACGGTTGTCGTCGGGGGCACTGCGATGCTCTCCGCGGATACGCGCCGCTTGTTGCGCGTAACGCGGCAGTCGCTCGAACGGGCTGTACAGGCTATACGGCCCGGCATCCACTTATCCGACGTCTCCAGCCTTGTGGAGCAAACGGTCGTGGCAGGTGGGTGCTCGGTGGTGAGAGAGTTTACTGGGCATGGCGTGGGGCGCAATCTCCACGAAGACCCTCCCGTTCCCAACTATGGGAAGCCGGGCAAGGGCCCCATCCTGCACGAAGGCATGACCTTGGCTATCGAGCCGATGGTCAACCTCGGCAAGAGTGCCATCGATACTCTCTCTGACGGCTGGACGGTAGTTTCGCGGGACGGATTGCCGACCGCGCATTTTGAGTACACCGTGGCAGTACTCAAGGATGGAGCAGAGATTCTCACGCCTTGGTTCGAGCGGGATCCTTGGAGCCCGGATTGGCTTTCGGCGTGATTTCTGCTTTTTGTTGTGGACAGGGATACGCAGAATGCGGTATACTAACCCACTCATTTGAAGAAGGAACAGATCATGAAAGTTCGTAGTTCTGTTAAGCGTATTTGTGAACAGTGCCGTATCATCCGGCGCAAGGGCGTTGTGCGTGTTATCTGCACGAACCCCCGTCATAAACAGCGTCAAGGTTAATTCGGAGAAGAAAGACATGCCGAGATTAATGGGTGTGGACGTTCCGGGCAGCAAGCGCATCGAGTATGCGCTGCGGTACATCCACGGAATCGGGCCCAAGCGGTCCATGGATATTGTGGAAGCGTGCAAGATCGAAGTCGGCAAGAAGGCTGACGCGCTCTCGCCCGATGAGATCCGCCAGATCGTTACCTACATTCAAGAGAACTATCGCGTTGAGGGCGACCTCCGCCGCGAAGTCTCCGGTAACATCCGCCGCCTGATGAGCATTGGCACCTACCGTGGTTATCGCCACAAACGCGGGCTCCCCTGCCGTGGTCAGCGCACCAAGACGAACGCCCGCACCCGCAAGGGCGCCAAGAAGACGGTCTCCACCGTCCGCGAGAAGTAATTCCCTTTCGTTAGAGAAAGCACATGAGCGAAGAAATTAAAGAACAGACTCCCGCCGAGGAGCAGAAGCCCGCGATGAGCGAAGCGCAGGCGATCCTCGCCGCTGATACTGCCACGGCTCCTGCCACTGCGGACGCCGATGCCGCCAAGAAGAAATCGAAAGCCAAGGTGTTGCCCGCCGGTATCGCGTTCATCCGCGCCACCTATAACAACACGCTGGTCTCCATCGCCGACTCCCGTGGTGGCGTGATCTCCTGGAGTTCTGCCGGCAAGGCAAACTTCAAGGGCTCTCGCAAGTCCACCGCCTTCGCTGCCACGATGGCTGCGCAGGACGCCGCTCGGACGGCTCTGGCTCGCGGGATGCATGAGCTGGAAGTGCGCATTCAGGGCGCGGGTGCCGGGCGCGAATCTGCCGTCCGTGCCATCCAGTCTGCGGGCATTCACGTAACGTGCATTAAGGACTGCACGCCTGTGGCTCATAATGGCTGCCGTCCGCGTAAGCGCAGGAGGGTTTAATCATGGCTCGGTATACTGGTCCTCGTTCCAAAATCTCCCGTCGTTTCGGCGAGCCGATCTACGGGCCCGACAAGGTGCTCGAGCGTCGCAATTTCGCTCCCGGTCAGCATGGGCAGAACCGCCGGCGCAAACTCTCCGAGTATGGCGTCCAGCTCCGCGAAAAGCAGAAGGCGAAGTACATCTACGGCATGCTCGAGCGTCAATTCCGCATCTTCTTCGAGCGTGCGAAAGCCAAGCAGGGCAAGACGGGTGATATCCTCCTCCAGCTCTGCGAGACGCGCCTGGACAACGTGGTCTTCCGCCTGGGGCTTGCTCCCACGCGTGCCGCTGCCCGCCAGCTCGTCTCCCACCGCCACATCACGGTCGATGGCAAGATTTGCAATATCGCTTCCTACATCGTGAAGCCCGGGCAGACGATCGGCGTCCGCGAGAAGGACCGCACCATGAGCGTGATCGTCGACTCTCTGAAGAATCCCCGCACCGCCGCTGCCTCCTGGTTGCAGTGGGACGAGGGCACGATGACCGGCTCCCTGGTCAGCGTCCCCGAGCGTTCGGAGATCCCGGAGAATATCGACGTCCAGCTCATCGTCGAATTGTATTCTCGTTAATCGCACTGTAGCCCACGGGTCATGCGCAGGGCAAACGCCCCCATGACCCTCGTCAGAAAGGACGGAACATCATGCCGATTCGTTTGAGTCGCTTTGAAATGCCCACCCAAATCGTCCGCGACGACGCCACGGCCACCGGAACCTATACGCGCTACACCGCCGACCCCTTCGAGATCGGCTACGGTCGCACGATTGGTAACTCCCTGCGCCGCGTGCTCCTTTCTTCGATCGAGGGCTTTGCCATTAAAGCCATCAAGATCGAAGGAGCCGCCCACGAGTTTTGCTCCATCCCCGGCGTCGCTGAAGATGTAACCGATATCGTGCTCAACCTCAAGAAGGTGCTCCTGAAGAGCTACTCTCGCGAGACCCGCTGGATCCGCCTCTCCAAGAAAGGCCCCTGCGTCGTAACTGCCGGCGACTTCGCCGTCGATAACGCCATCGAGGTGCTCAACCCCGACCAGGTGATCGCCACGTTGGATACCGATGGCGTCCTCAACCTTGAGGCGCAGGTCGGCGTCGGTCGCGGCTTCTGCCTCGCGGAAGGCAACAAGAGCCCCACCTTCGATATCGGCGTCATCCCGATTGACTCGGCGTTCTCCCCGGTTACCCGCGTCAACTACGACGTGGTCAACACCCGCGTCGGTCAGCGCACCGACTACGAACGCCTCATCCTGGACATCTGGACGGACGGTCGCGTTACCCCCGATGAAGCCCTCAAGACCAGTGCCGCCCTCCTGCGCCACCACCTTGACGCCTTCGTCGAAACCACCGACGATATCCTCGAGTTCGAGACCCCCACCAATGCCGACGCCGGAGACATCGAAGACCTCCGTCGCAAGCTCAACATGGGCGTCAACGAGATCGAGCTTTCCGTGCGCTCCGCCAACTGCTTGAACAGTGCCGACATCAAGACCGTCGGCGAGCTGGTTCAGAAGACCGAGGCGGATATGCTCAAGTACCGCAACTTCGGCAGAAAGTCCCTCACGGAAATCAAGGAAAAGCTCCAGGAGATGGGGCTCGGGCTGGGCTTCAAGTTCGATCCCAACCTGTTGGACAAGTCCAACGACTGATCACAGCGTATTTAAGGAAGATTCACCATGCGTCATAAACGCCTCAATAAGAAGTTCGGGCGCAGCCCCGAGCACCGCGAGCAACTCATGCGGATGCTCTGCGCAGCCCTGATCCTCAACGATAAGATTACCACCACCCTGAAGAAAGCCAAGCAGGCGCGCAAGGATGCCGAGAAGCTCGTAACCTTGGCGCGTAAGGGCACCCTCGCGGCTCGCCGTCTGGCTGCCGCCCGCCTCCGCAGCCCCGAAGCCGTCAAGCGTCTCTTCGATACGGTCGTGAAGGCTCAGGAAGGGCGCAACGGTGGCTACACCCGCATCACCAAGATTGGTGCTCGCCGTGGCGACGCCACGGAGATGTGCGTCCTGGAGTGGGTAACGACCGCTTCTGCGCCTGTTGCCGAAAAGGCAACCGCCGAAGCTGCCCCTGCCAAGTAAGGCAACTTCGACTCCACAAAAAAGCCGGGAAGATCTCTTCCCGGCTTTTTTGTTTTTATTCCCTCACTC
>CAVDHG010000012.1:0-17260 GCA_963608725.1 Agathobacter rectalis
GGGGTCAAAATCCACCCCTCCCTGCCCCAAAGTTATGAACATCTCGGCACATCCCCTGCTCTATTAAGGGCTTATACAGAAAATGGCGGGAATCTGGCGACAAAGAATCAAGGACTTATGCGGAATTGTTTAGTACGCTCCCAAAAAGTGGCTCCGCACCGAGTTTGGGGTGAGGTCGGTTCGCGTTTGGGGGAAACGCGGGGCGGAGACAGGGTAAACTCGGTTGCGGGGTGGGCGGGGAGGGATGAAAAAGGAACGGATGGCGGGGTGCCATCCGTTCGAGGGAGAGTGTAGAGTTAAAAGGGGTTAGTTCGGTTAGGGGGAGACCTTCTCGCCGAATTCGGTTTGCTGACGCTCCACTTCGCGTAAATCGATAGTTGACGTTGCTTTTTGCCCGGTAATGCGCTCGCTCTTGTTGAGGAGTGCGGGCGTATCGTAGAGGAGCGGGTAGTCTGGAGCGCGGGTTTCGAAGGTAACCGAGTCCTGTCCGGAGACCTGCTTGCCCTGCCGTTCCACGGCGGCAGTCAGCGTAACCTTGCCGGGCGTCGTGCCCATACGCAAAAGAACGACCGCTTCGCCGTAGCGAGTCTGTTGCGGGTTGAGTTCGCCCGTCTCGGTATTGACGATTTCGGCGGAACCCTCCACAGAGAAGCGAATCCGCTCGGTAGCGAGGTGCTTCGGGGTGCCGTCCTTATCGGTCAGAGTGGCGATCGCCAAGACGAGTTCCGAGCCGTCCGCCACGAGGTCGGTGCGCAAGGTGTCGAGGGTCAACTTCACCCCCGTGCGCCGGAAGGAGGCAGGCTTACGGAAGGGCTTGCCATCCACCTGACCGGTAACCGCGATTCGCCCTCTCCTGCCTGCGCGGTCGAGTGCTTTCATCTCGTAGAAGGTGAAGCCATTGCCGTTCTCGGTGGTGTAGCGGTATGGAGCGATCTCAATAAGCGGACGCTCGAAGAGTGCAGGGTTCTCGATGGGCACGTTGGAGTAGATGTCAATCTCACGGGGCGAAAAGGGCGTCAGGTCATGCGCCACGTGCACGAAGGGCGAGAGGTCGACGTTCGGGATGTTGGGACCGGGCTTCGCGAGGACAGCCTTCATCATCCAGTAGGAGGTCTTCGGGATGCGAGCGGAGGTCATGATGCCCCCGAAGAACATATCGGGGTGATACCCGCGAGCGTGGTCAAAGCTGTGCCACAAGGCTCCGCCGAAGTGCGCGGGCGGTTGCTCAAGAAGCATACGGATGCAGGTGGCGGGGTAACGAGGAGCAGGCGCGGGTTCGCGAACCTGCCGATTCAGGACACCGACTCCAGGCATAACGAATTGCGTTTGCGCATCGGAGGAATCGAGATAGTGGCGCGCCTGCAACAACTGCGGAATCTCGCCCCACGTGCGATCGGCGCGGGAGATGGAGTTGTGCGCCGACCAGTCGTCCACGCAGTCGCCCCACTCACGGGTAAAGGTGGGGCGTCCGTTCGCAGGATCCTTGGGGTTCGGCTTGGTGAGGGGATGCCGGAAGATGATGTCGTACGCTTCGCGCCCACGCGAATTGTCATCGCACGCGCAGAGTTTGGGACCGAGCGGTGCCTCGTCGCGGACAGCCTTCGTCCATGCTTCGGCGCACTCCTTGGGGAATCCTGTCTCGTTGAGAATCGGCTCCCAGAAGAGGAGTGAAGCGTGCGAGCGGTCGCGACGAACCAGAACTCGGATGTCGTCGAGCACTCGCGCTCCGAAGATGGGTTTGGAGCTCCAGTACTGCCATCCGGGCGGATTGGCAATCACGAACAGCCCCACTTCGTCGCAGGCGTCCATGAAGGCGGGGTCCTGCGGGTAGTGAGCGTTGCGCACGATAGTGAGACCCGCTTCGCGGAGCTTGACGGCGTCGCGATAATGCAGGAGGTTGCTCATGGCGTTGCCCACGAAGGCGAAGTCCTGATGGCGGTTGGCACCGATCAGCTTACGCCACGGCTTGCCATTTAAGACCAACCCCTGCTCGCCGGTAATGACGGCTTCACGGAAACCGAAACGCACCGCCACGGCGTCGGAGAGCTTGCCATCGGGCGTCCGCACCTCAACGCGCAGGAAGTGCAGATTCGGAGCATCGGGAGTCCACTCCGCGGGGGAGTCGACGTCGAAGGTCTCCGGGACTTCACGCCCCTCATACATCCGGCGCACCGTGCCCTCGCCATCTAGCGCGACCCGTGCCGTTACGCGCCACTTGCCCTCCTCAAGGCGATGCGTGGCAATGTAGACGCCTTCTTGGGGCCCCGGCGCAGAGATTGCCACCGCACCCGTCTCGACCAACCAGCAATCGCGATAGATCCCGCCGAAGTACGTGAAGTCGAGCAAGGTCTGCGGTTTTCCGGGCGGAATCTCACCGTTGTCGGAGTTGTCGCACCACACGCGCAGGACGTTCCCCGTTGGCTTCAGCTTGCCGGTTACTTCCAAGTGGATGGGGAGGTAACCTCCGAAGTGCTCGCCGATTTGCTCGCCGTTCAGGAAGATCTGGCTCTTTCCCATGATGGCTTCGAAGTGGAGGAACTGACGCGCCCCGTGTGGCGTGAAGTCGAAGTGCTTCTCGTAGGTTGCGGGACCCTGCGCGTTGACCCCGCCGGACGCCTCGAAACCCACAACGTTGAGCGTATGAGGCAGGTTGACGCGTGATTGCGCACTGTTCCCAAGTTGGAACGTCCAGCCGACGTTCATGCCCGTTACGACGCGGGGCGAACCCTCCGCCGTAAAGTAGCCCGCCTTCGAGAACTGCGGAGAATAGGCTCCCGCAGTCGTCGCCCACAGCGCACAGAGGCAGAGGGACACCATCATGCTCTTTTTTGTCTGCATTGCTTCACCTTTATAAGGCAGGGCGCATACGCGCCTTTCGCCCTTCTATTCCTTACATTATGCAGATGTCGCCACCCGCTTACTTGACGCCGGGCAACCACCTCATGCGCCCTACCCCATGGGACGCCAAAACGCCCAAAGAGTAGAATTCAATTATACCTTCTCCAATTTTTAACCGTCAATGAAACTCCCCGACAATCTCCCCCTGCAACCTCCACAACGCACCCACCCTTTCCCCAGCCCCCTCAACGAAATCTCAAGCACTTATGTAATCCCTCCCCACATCCTCCCCGAAATCCCCCCGCAACCGCGTTTGGGGTCTGTCCGCACCGCGTTCGGGTCAAACGCGGTGCGGAGACTGGTCAATCTCGGTTGCGGGAGGGGGAGAGGGGTGGTTGCAGGGAGGGCGGGAATCTGTCATACTAGTATCTCCCTTAGCTTGTGCTTAGGGAAGCAATAAGAAATACATAATAAAGAAAGGTATTCGTATGGCAATTCGCGCAATGGTTTTTATTGATGGCTGTTGGCTCTATAAGGGACGCCAAGCCCTCTTTGAAAAATTAGGCGAGAAGGGGTTCGAGGTCGACTACAAGCGCATCCCGGACATTATCGCGCAGACGCTGGCAGAAATCAGCGGTCAAGAAGTAGACGTGGTGCGGACGTGTTATTTCGGCACCATCCCGGCGAACAAGTTCGGTTACAATCCCGCCAAGCAGAAAATCTTCTACGATTTCCTCGGCGACCAGTGCGGTTATGAGATGGACATCATGGAGATCGACTTCCGCAAGGAGCCGAACGCCCAGCCAGACAGCAAGTGGGTCAACTCCAACCTCGCCTCCGCCATGACTTACTACGCCACGATTCCGGGCGCATATGACGTGGCAGTGCTCGTGGCGGGGGACTCGGATTACGTCCCCGTGCTTCGTCGCATCCGCCAGCTGGGCAAGCGCGTCCAGCTCGTGGCAATGAACGCCTTGCGCGGGCACGCCATTTCGAGCAGGACGCTCGTCTCGGCTCCCGGATGCTTCGACTTCCCGCACGTCTACATGGACGAGCACGCGGCGGAGTTCCGGCTTCAGCGCGAGACGCAAACCCGCGTTTGCATGAGCTGTGGCAAGGAAGAAGCGACCACCTGGGCGGGCGACGAATTCTACTGCACGGAGTGCCGTGCCAAGCGCGCCCGGCGCGTGCGCAAGTGCGACAACTGCGGTAAGGAAGAAGAGACCACCTGGGACAAGGACTTCTTCTACTGCTCGGAGTGCCGCGCCAAGTATCGTGCGTCCGGCTCCGGAGCTTCCAGTGCGCCGAAACCGCGCGCCGTAACAGTCGAGGGCGAAGAGCAAACGTTGAAGGCGACGCTCTCTTCTTCGAAGGACGCTCCGCAGGCGTAACGCTCCTTTCGCGTGCACACAAAGCCCCGCATCGCCTGAAGAGCAGGCAATGCGGGGTTCGCTTTTTGGGGAGGGCGCAGAGAGCGGGGAGTTTGGCGGCGAGCTTCGACTCCGGTTGATGGGGGCAAGTGTTCGGCTGGTGATACTACAAGATAAAAAGTCTCAGGAGCAGGCGTCAGGAGCGCAAGAAGCGCATAGGACGCCGTTTAGGGGGCGAGCGGCGGAAAAGAACACACAACATCTTGTATCTTGACGCCACCCCTATAGCACATATAGGTTTGACAGCGGGAGGAGAGATGTCCTATTGTAAGCCCCGTTACGCCCGGATTGGTTGCGCGTTGTGTGATGCGCCCGCCGAGCGCATGGTTTAGATTCGGTCTCCTCAGGGGAAACTTCGCAATGATTAAGACAGTCATCAAACGTGACGGACGCCAGGTGCCCTTCAATCTGGCAAAGATCTCCACCGCCATCCTCAAGGCACTCGCCCAGACGCGTGCCTGTGAACAGCTCGCCGATAAAGACGACTTCGAGCTGGAAGCCCTTGCCAACAAGCTCGCCGAAGAAGCTGCGCGCAAGATTGCTACCGAGAGCCCCGACATTGAGCAGATTCAAGATGCCGTTGAGCGCGTCCTGATGGATAATGGGTTGCCGGACTCCGCGAAGAGCTACATCCTCTACCGCGCCGATCGCTCGCGTGCTCGGGAGCGCAACACGAAGTTGATGCGCACGTTGGCGGACATCGTGCACTCCTCCGCGAAGGATTCGGACGTCAAGCGCGAGAATGCGAATATCGATGGCGACACGGCTATGGGCTCCATGCTGAAGTTCGGCTCCGAGAGCTCCAAGCAGTTCTACATCGACAACATGCTCCGCCCCGACATCGCCCGTGCGCACGAGCAAGGCGACATCCACATTCATGATCTCGATTTCTACAGTCTCACCATGACCTGTTGCCAAATCGACCTCGTGGATCTGCTCTCTCGCGGGTTCAGCACGGGGCACGGCTTCCTGCGTCCGCCGAAAGACATCCGCTCCTTCGCCGCGCTTGCGTGCATTGCAATTCAGTCCAATCAGAACGACCAGCACGGCGGGCAGGCGGTGCCGAACTTCGACTACGCTATGGCAAACGGCGTGCGAATGACCTTCGCCAAGCACTATAAGGCGTCGATGCGCGAAGCCATTGAGTTGCTTTGCAATGCCGACCTCGCTGCGGAGATCAAGCTTCCCGAGCCTCCGACGATGGCTCAGGTGGAGGACGCCGCGCTCAAAGCCAAGGAAGCCGAAGCTCTGAAAGCTGCCGGCGTGCCGGATGCGGTCATTGCGCACGTACAGGCGTTCACCCGCGCCCATGCGCTGAAGGATACCGACCGCGATACCTATCAGGCGATGGAAGCTTTGGTGCACAACCTCAACTCCATGCACTCCCGCGCCGGTGCGCAGACGCCGTTCTCCTCCATTAACTACGGCACCGACACCTCCCCGGAGGGGCGCATGGTGATGAAGAACCTGCTCCTGACCACGCAGTCCGGTCTCGGCGACGGCGAGACGCCGATCTTCCCCATCCAGATCTTCCGCGTGAAGAAGGGCGTCAACTTCGACGAGGGGGATCCGAACTACGACCTCTTCAAGCTGGCGTGCGAAGTCAGTGCCAAGCGTCTATTCCCCAACTTCGCTTTCCAGGACGCGCCCTACAACGCTAAGCTCTATAAGGAGGGGCACCCCGAGACGGAGATCAGCTACATGGGGTGCCGGACGCGCATTGGCGACAACGTCTACGACCCCTCCAAAGCGCAGGTCTGGAAGCGTGGCAACCTCAGCTTCACCTCCATCAACCTGCCCCGCCTTGCCATCCAGAGCCACGGAAGCATCAAGACCTTCTACGCGCAGCTCGACGACATGCTCCAGCTCGTCCGCGACCAGTTGCTCGACCGCTTCGAGGTGCAGGCGCGCAAGCACGTTCGCAACTTCCCCTTCCTGATGGGCGAGGGTATCTGGCTCGACTCCGAGAAGCTCGGTCCCGATGACGAAGTGCGCGAAGTGATCAAGCACGGCTCCCTCACCTTCGGATTCATCGGTCTTGCCGAAACGTTGAAAAGCTTGATCGGCAAGCACCACGGCGAGAGCGAGGAGGCGCAGAAGCTTGGGATTGAAATCGTCAAGCATATGCGCGACTATGCCGACCAGTGCTCCCGTGAGACGGGGCTGAACTTCACCCTCATTGCCACACCCGCCGAGGGACTTTCCGGGCGGTTCGTGCGCATCGACCGCAAGCGTTTCGGAAGCATCCCGGAAGTAACGGATCGCGAGTACTACACGAACTCCTTCCACGTGCCGGTCTACTACCCCATCAGTGCCTTCCGCAAGATCGAAATCGAGGCTCCCTATCACGAGCTGACCAACGGCGGGCATATCACCTACGTTGAGCTGAACGGCAAGATGGCGGACAACCCCGAGGCGTTCGAGAAAGTCATCCGCCACATGGCGCACTGCGGTATCGGCTACGGCTCGGTAAACCACCCGCTCGACCGCGACCCCGTCTGCGGTTACCGCGGGATCATAGACGACTGCTGCCCGAAGTGCGGACGGCGCGAGGATGACGGCGGGCCTCACTTCGAGCGTATCCGGCGCATCACTGGTTACCTCGTCGGCACCCTTGACCGTTTCAACAACGCCAAGGCTGCCGAAGTGCGCGACCGCGTCAAGCACCTCTAAACGCCGAGCCTCCGGTGCGCCCCTGCCGCCCGCCCCGCTTCGGGCGGGCGTGCTTGCGCCCGGGAGGTTGCGCTGAATTGTCCCCTCGCACCGCGTCAACCCCGCACCTATGCTTACACTTCGCATTGCCGGAATTATCCCGGAGTCCATCGTGGATGGGCCCGGCTTCCGCTTTGCCATCTTCACGCAGGGTTGCCCGCACAAGTGCCCCGGTTGCCACAACCCGCAGACGCATGACCCCGCGGGCGGGCGTTCGGTTTCGATATTGGCTCTCATGCGCCAAATCTGGCAGAGCCGGTGCAATCTCGACGGCGTAACCTTCTCGGGGGGCGACCCCTTCTGTCAGCCTGAGCCTCTCTACCACCTGGCGCGTTGGTGCCACCGCCTCGGGCTCTCCGTGATGTCCTACTCCGGTTGGACGCTTGAAGAGCTCCGCGCCAAACCCGAGTGCCAAGACCTCCTATCCGAAATCGACATCCTCGTGGACGGACGCTTCATCCTCGCCAAGCGCACGCTGGAGATGCGCTTCCGCGGTTCCTCCAATCAGAAGGTCTACCACCTCCTGC
This sequence comes from Agathobacter rectalis, assembly GCA_963608725.1. Taxonomy (GTDB): domain Bacteria; phylum Verrucomicrobiota; class Kiritimatiellia; order RFP12; family DVOR01; genus Spyradenecus. Next base: position 7,508 of record CAVDHG010000012.1, read on the forward strand.
ACGGCGAAGTCCTCTCCGTCAGCTAGGCGCAACCTCCCCTCCTCCTTAAACACTGCCAACCCCTAAGGGAGATTTGTTATGATGAGCCCCATGAAAACGTTACTCCTCTTCTCCGCGCTGTGCGCAGCATCGGTAGCTTGGTGCGCCAAGCCTGTGGTTATTCCTGAACTCCGCGAATGGGTAGACGCCCCCGCGGGTGGCACGTACACGCTCTCCGAAAGGGCGCGCGTCGTCATCCCGAACGGCGCATCGCCCGAGTTGGCGCGTTACGCCTCCATCTTCGCCCGCGAGATTGGCAAGCCCTGCGTGCGCGAGAACACGGGAGCTTGGGCAAAGGTAACGTTCCGCTCGCAGAAAGCCCGGCGCGGGGACATCGTGCTCGAAGTCAAGCCCGACGCCAAAGCCAACCCCGAAGCCTACACCCTCACCGCCACCCCGGAGGCGATTACCATCTCCGCCCCCACCGCCCTCGGCGCATTCTGGGGCACACGCTCCCTCCTGCAAGTCTTCACCGAGGCAAACAACACCTTCCCTTGCGGCACGGCGAAGGACTACCCGCAGTACCGCGTCCGTGGCTTCATGTTCGACTGCGGTCGCAAGCCCTTTACCCTCACCACCCTGCGCCAAATCGTGCGCATCTGCTCCTACTATAAGCTCAACGACCTCCAGCTCCACCTCTCCGACAACTACATCTGGCTCCACAACTACCCCGGCGTCAAGACCGCGCAGGACGTCCTCAACTTCGAGCCGTCGCCCGGAGCTTTCCGCCTCGAATCCAAGCAAGCCGGTCTCACCGCCACCGACCTCTCCTACTCCAAGGCGCAGTTCCGCGCACTCGTGCAGGAAGCCCGCAACTACGGCGTAACCATCGTCCCTGAGCTGGACGTCCCCGGGCACGCGCTCTCGCTGGTGCGGATTCGCCCCGACCTCATGTACAAAGGCTCCGTGGGCGGGAAGCACGACCTTGAGCGCGCCGCCATGCTGGACTTGACCAACCCCAAGGCGTTCCCCTTCGTCGCCTCCGTCTTCGACGAGTATATCGATAGCAACGTCTTCCAGAGCGACGTCGTCCACATCGGCACCGACGAATATTATGGCGACTCCGAGAGCTACCGCAAGTTCGCCGACCAGATGCTCAAGCACATCCGCGCCAAGGGCAAGACTCCGCGTTTCTGGGGTTCGCTCTCGCACAAGCGTGGTAAGACGCCCGTAACCAACGAAGGCGTCCAAATGCACATCTGGAGTCTCGGCTGGCAGAACCCGCAGGAAGCCCTCAACGCCGGGTACGACATCATTAACATCCTCGACGCCTTTGTCTACTCCGTTCCCAGTGGCAACGGGAGTGTCGGCGCCTATGGCGACGACATTGACAGCAAGCGCATCTACAACGCCTGGACGCCCGCGAACTTCTCCAACATCAAGGTCGACCCCGCTAACCCCAAGCTCCTCGGTGGCGCGTGGGCAATGTGGAACGACAACTCCTTCCTGACCGACCCCGGTCTCTGCGGACGCGACCTCATCCCGCGCATTCAGAAGAACTGCGCTGTGATTTCCCAGAAGTGCTGGGCACCGCAGAACTCCCGTTCCTACGAAGACTTCCTCGCGCAAATCCAGCGTCAGGCATCCAAGCTCGACGCCTCCGCCCCGCAAGCCTGGGAGCGCACCTACACCGTAACCGTCCCGCAAGGGCATAAGGGCGCGATGAAGATTGCTTCCGGCGACGAGACTGACCTCTACGCCGTCTCGCCTGTCAACGGCAAAGTCGGATTCCGCCGCGAAGGTGCGCAGTACACCTTTGATTACACCCTCCCGAAGGGCAAACCCGTCGCGCTCACCTTCCACTCGAAAGACCGCAAGACGTGGCTGACCGTGGACGGGCAAACCGTCGGTGGCACCCCCCAGCGCGAACACTTCGCCCAGGCGTGCAAATACTTCACCCTCCCGCCCCCGACCAAGTAAAACCCGTGCAATTAGAAGTGCGAACGCCCCCAAAAGCGACCTAACGCCTTAGACGTTCAAACACTTCTGCTCGATTTCCCCTTAAGCCGTCCTTCCGCCACCCCGGAAGGACGGTTTCTTTTACCCCCCGCAACCGAGTTCACCCCAAACGCGAGGCGGACGGAGGTCGATCGCGAGGCGGAGAGACCCCAAACTCGGTTCAAACCCATTTTGCCCCGCAACCGAGTTTGAGGTGTCTCCGCACCGCGTTTGGGTCAATCTCGGTGCGGAGACCGGGGAAAGTCGGTTCAAGGGGGTGGAAAAGTGGAATCCCTACCTTTTTGGTAAAGATAGGGGAAACCGGGGTGTCCGCACCGCGATCGAGGTGTGTCCGGTTCACGTTTGACCCAAACGCGGTGCGGAGACACCTCAAACTCGGTTGCGGGGGGATTTTCGGCACGCCCTCCGGCGGTTTTGCATAAGTGCTTGCGCTTCCGTTGGGGGATTCTTGTCTTTTTGGACGTAAGTGCTTATCACTAATAGAGATGATTCAAAAAAGCCAGAAAGCGGCGGGAAAAAGCCGAGTTTGCCCTTCCCTCTTCCCCTTTTTATAGGTACACATCTTGGGGGTGGTTCAGGCGTGGAGCGGAGGAGTGTGGGATTTTTGACAGGTGAGCGGGAAAGCGGTTATACTAATAGGATGTAATGAAGGGTTTTCCCCTTGAAGCGACTTGATGACCTTAAGGAGTTCCGGCAATGGCAATTCGTAATGTTTTGGTGGTAAACGCGGGTAGCAGTTCGTTGAAGTTCATGCTCTTCGACATGGTCTCGGAGCAGATGCTGGCGAAGGGGCAGGTGGAGCGCATCGGAATCGGCAACGCGCTTTTCACGTTTGCGACGGGGGATTTTTCGGAAAAGCAGGTGCCGTGCGAAGCTCCCGACCACGCGGCGGCGATCCGCTTGGCTTGCGATGCGTTGACGTCGCCTGCTAAGGGCGGTTGCTTGAAGAGCTTTGCCGACATCGACGCGGTGGGGCATCGAATCGTCCACGGTGGCGAGCACTTCTCGCACCCGGTCTTGCTGACGGAAGAAGTCATTGCCGAAATCGACAAGCTCAGCGCGTTGGCTCCGCTTCACAATCCTGCCGGGTTGCAAGGCATCCGCGGATGCGAGCAGATCCTGCCCAAGGTGCCCAACGTGGTGGTGTTCGACACGGCGTTCCATCAGACGATGCCCGCGGAGAGCTACCTCTACGCGTTGCCGTTGGAGCTGCACGACAAGCTCGGCGTGCGCAAGTACGGCTTCCACGGGACGAGCCATGCGTTCGTGACGCAACGCGCCGCGGAGGTACTCGGCAAGCCCGTCGAGAAGCTGAACCTCATTACCTGCCACCTCGGGAACGGTTCTTCCATCACCGCGGTTAAGGGCGGGAAGTGCTGGGACACCTCTATGGGCATGACGCCCTTGGCGGGCGTGGTGATGGGAACGCGGTCGGGCGACATCGACCCGGCGGTGGTCGTCTACCTCCTGAAGCACGGCTACAGCGTGGACGCGATAGACACGATGATCAACAAGCAAAGTGGCGTCTTGGCACTCGGCGGGACGGGTTCGAGCGATATGCGCGACCTCTGCTCGGCGTGTGCGCGTGGCGACAAGCAGGCGCAACTGGCGATGGATCGCCTTGTGCACAGCTACGCCATGTACATCGGCGGTTACGCCACGCTCTTGGGGCACGTGGACGCCATCATCATGACGGGCGGCATCGGCGAAAACTCGTGGGAGACGCGTCAGGAACTGCTCCGGCGTCTTCCCGGGCTGGGCATCACGTTGGACGAGGAAGCGAATCGCACCTGTCGCGGTGTGGAGCGCACGATCTCCGGGAAGGATTCCGCGATCCCCGTGATGGTGCTCCCCACGAACGAAGAGTTGATGATTGCACGCCAGACCTTCGATTTGGTTTCCAAGTAACCGGAGGCGCGAGCCCCGGTGCATGTCTACCTCGATTTAAGGACAACTGCGCTTCTTCCTGCTCCGCTTCGGTCGTGGCAGGAGGCGGTGGCGGAGTGGTCTTTATCGGTGCTCGAAGCCGAGGCGAAAGTTACGCTCCTCGTGGAGGAGGACTCGGCGGTTGCTAAGGTGGTAGCGGGGCAAGCGCACACCTGCCGGGTCGGACGCCATAACGCCCGGAGTTGGCGTGGCGCGAAGGAGCTGATGCGCTGGGTGAAGGCGGATGCGCCGGACATCTATTGGTCAGCGGATCCGCTACTTTGCCCACCGGCGGGGCGCGTGCGCAGAGTTTACACCGTCGCAGAGCTGTCGCACTTTACCGACGCGCACCGTTTCTCGTGGAGTGAACGCCTGCGCTGGAGGGTTAAGGCGCGGAGACGGCTTCTCGCGTCGGACGCTTTGCTCTGCCCGAGCCATGCACTGGAGGTGCGCCTCGTTGCGCTTCTCGGGTTGAAGGCTCGCAGGAAGACGCACGTTGTGCGCGAAGGCGTCCTGCCGATTTTCAGCAAGCGGTCGCCCGAGGAGATCTTGACTGCCCGCCGGCAATGGCGCGTCCCGCAACGGTATGTCCTGATGGTGGCACGCGAAGGGTACGAACGCGAGTTGGCAGTTCCGCTGAAGGCGGTGGCGCGGAGCGAAGAAGTCTCATCCGTCCCCTGCGTGATTGTGGGCAATAAAGAGACGCCGTCGATTCTTCGGGGGACGATTCGAGCGGGGCACTTGGAAGGGCTCGTGCGCTTCATCGATTCCGCGAGCATTGACGCGTCTGCGCTCTCGGCACTCTACAGCGGAGCGGACGTAACCTTCGAGCCATCGTTGCAGCCGGACGCCTCGCCTGCCGTCTTGCAGAGTATGGCGTGCGGGGCACCGGTGATCTGCGCGGCGACGGCTACCAACCGCGAGCTCTTCGGTCAGGCAGTCTTAAGAGTGCACCCGACGGATGCCGATGAGTGGTCGAAGGCGTTCGTGGCGCTCACCCTCTCTCAGCCTCTGCGCGAACGGCAGATCGAGCGAGGGTTGGCTTTGGCGTCGCAACGGCAGGGGCAGGAATCGGTGAAGGCGACGTTGCAACTCTTCAAGGCGTTACTGGAGAATCAGGAATGACGGAGCGCGAGCAGCAGTTTCACGAGCACTTCATGCGCTTGGCGTTGCAGGAAGCGGAGCGTTCCGCGGAGGAGGGAGAGGTCCCTTGCGGTTGCGTAATCATCCGCCTGCCGGAGGGGTACCTGGAGAAGGGCATTGCGAAGTCGCCACCGTTGGATGCGCCGTGGTCGGCTCAGCTCCTGGCGAAGGCGCACAATCAGACCGAGAGTTTGCGCGACCCGACTGCGCACGCCGAGATCTTGGCGATTACGTCGGCAGCTTCTGCCTTGGGCGACTGGCGTCTGGAGCGCACGGCGGTTTACATCACGAAGGAGCCGTGCCCGATGTGCGCCGGGGCGTTGGTTTGGGCGCGTCCGAGTCTGGTGGTGTGGGGGCTGGACGACCCGGAGCGTGGGGGCGAAAGTGCTTTTGGTATACTATCTAGTCCTAAAGGGAACCACCGCCCGGAGATACTTTCGGGGATTCTTGGCGATGTTTGCCGGGCACAGTTTGTCGATTTCTTTAAGGCGCGCAGGAAGGATCTTTCGCATGACATACAATAGAATAGTGGCGGCAGTGCTCGTCATGCTCCTGCCGGGCGCACTCTTCGCCGAACGCTTCCCCGCGCCGGGTTGGAAAGAGACGCCGGATCTCTGCGCCTCGCCCTTCGCGCAACCGGGCGGGACGCTCGTCTATGCCGGGAACAACCCGCCCAAGAGCTTGAACGGTTATCTCGACAACAACACGTTCACGATGATGGTCTTCGGGTTGCTCTATCCCTCGCTTCTCTCTATCGATTCCCGGACGGGCGATTACGGTCCGGGTTTGGCGGACTGGTGGGAGATCGCCGATGACAAGCTCTCCTACACCTTTCACATCGACTCGCGCGCCCGGTGGAGCGACGGCTCGCCCGTTACGGCGGAGGACGTGAAGGCGACGTTCGATGCCGTGGTCGCCCCCAAGAGTCTCTCCGGGCAATATAAAGTGCTTTTCGCGGCACTCGAGTCGCCCCGCATCATCGATTCGCAAACACTCGTCTTTCCTTGTCGCGAGGTGCACTGGCGCAACCTCAGCAGTTTGGGCGGCTCCCTCTACGTCATGCCCAAGAAGTTGCTGGACGCTGCGAAAGCCAAGTGTCGCGCCAAGGGCTTGGCGGAAGACACCGCCTTCAACGAGATCAACTTCGACCTTCCCATCGTGGGCGGGCCCTACGCCGTTGCCGAACACAAGGAGGGGCTGAGCCTGACCTTGAAGCGGCGGGCGGATTGGTGGTGCTTCGCCACGCCTTCCGGGCAGGGTCTCTACAACTTCGACACTATCCGCATCCGCTTCTTCATGGACCAGAACAACGCCTACGAAGCCTTTAAGAAGGGGGAGGTTGACGCCTTCGCCGTCTACTCCGCCCGCGTCTGGAACATGGAGAGCGTGGGCGAACGCTTCGAGAAGAATTGGGTGGTGAAGCAGAACGTCCACAACCAGGAGCCTGTCGGCTTCCAAGGTCTAGCATTCAACATGCGCCGGAAGCCCTACGACGATATTCGCGTGCGGAAAGCTCTGGCGATGCTCTTCGACCGTCGCCGGATGGTGCGCACGCTGATGTATAACGCCTACTTCATGTTGCGTTCCTACTGCACCGATTTGTACGACTCCGCGCACCCGTGCGAGAATCCGCTCTTTGAATACAACCCGGAGGAAGCCCGGCGGTTGCTCCTCGAAGCCGGCTTCTCCGTGAATCCGGAAACGGGCAAGATGGAGCGTGGCGGGCAACCCTTTATCGTCCGCATCCTCTCGCGCTCGGCGAGCGACAGCGTCTACCTCGCCCTCTACAAGGAAGCCCTCGACCGCATGGGCATCGGGCTCGAAATCTCGCAGAAGGACTTCGCCACCTGGATGCGCGAAACGGGCAACTACAACTTCGACGTTACGCTATCCGCCTTCTCCGGCTCCCTCTTCCGCGATCCGGAAGCCATGTGGAGCTCGCGCTATGCCGACACGCCCAACGGCATCAACCTCCCCGGCTTCAAGAACCCGGAGGTGGACGCGCTGATCGAGGCGCAAAAGACGGAGTTCTCCTCGGCAAAGCGCAACGCCATCATGCGCAAGATTGACGCCATCGCCACGCAAGAAGTCCCTTCCATCCTCTCGTGGAACGTCGACTCCACGCGCCTGCTTTACTGGAACAAATTCGGCACGCCCGATGCCGTCCTCGGGCGATACGGCGATGAACTCAGCATCCCTGTTTACTGGTGGTACGACCCCGATTCCGCACGTGAGTTGAAGGCGGCAATGGCGTCCGGTGAGCCTCTCCCGGGGCGCAAGGAAGAGGTCTACTATAAGGAAGAGCCCGCCCCGCAGGTTGAAGACTCGGCGCGTCCGCTCCGGAATTGAGAGAAGGCAGGTTCGCAATGCCCAAGAAGAAAGACAACCCCGAAGACCAAGAAGCCCTCTTTAGCTCATCCTGGGAAGACGAATCAGAGCCTCAGGAGCAGGAGACCGAGGACGCTTCCGACACCGTTGCCCCCGCTGGGCGCAGTGGTGAACACGCCGAAGTTGCCGTTACGGCGCGAGGGCCCTTCGGCAGGCTGATGAACGACAACTTCCTGCAGTTCGCCTCCTACTCGATCTGCGACCGCGCCCTCCCAACCGTCGAGGACGGTCTCAAGCCCGTCCAACGGCGCATCCTGCACGCCATGTGGGAGAAGGACGATGGGCGTTTCTCCAAGGTCGCCGGCGTGGTGGGCAACGCCATGCACTACCATCCGCACGGCGACATGGCGATTAAGGACGCCATCGTAACCCTCGCCAACAAGCGTTATCTCATCGAGGGGCAAGGCAACTTCGGTAACATCTTTACGGGCGACGAAGCTGCCGCCGGGCGTTACATCGAGTGCCGTCTCACCAAGTTGGCTCGCGAACAGCTCTTCTCTCCCAAAATCACCGAGTACGTCCCGAGCTACGACGGGCGCAACAAAGAGCCTGTCCTCCTGCCCGCCAAGATCCCCCTGAGCTTGATGTTGGGCATCGACGGCATCGCCGTGGGTCTCTCCACCTCCATCCTCCCGCACAACTTTATTGAGTTGCTCGAAGCCGAGATTGCCATCCTCCAGAAGAAGCCCTGCCCGGCACTGGTCCCCGACTTCATCACGGGCGGACTCATGGACGCCTCGGAGTATGACGACGGACGCGGGAGCGTGCGCGTCCGCGCCCAGATTGAGGAGCGCAAGGGCGAGCGCAACAAGCTCTTCATTACTTCCGTCCCCTACGGTATCACCGTCGACCGCTTGGCGGAGTCTATCGAAAAAGCGATTAAAACCAAGAAGCTCCCCATCCGCCACATCGACAACCTCACCTCCAAGAACGTGGAGATGGAGCTTTCGCTCACCCCCGGCTCGGACGCCGCAAAGGTGCGCGAAGCCCTCTACGCTTTCACCGAGTGCGAACGGCGTATCTCCAGTCGGATTGTTGTGCTCAGCGCGAACCGTCCCTGCGAGATGACCGTCTCCGAACTCCTTGCCCGCCACGCCGAGTTGCTCCAGGACATCTTCAAGCGCGAATTCACCGTCCGCCTCGGCGAGATTGACGCGCTCATCTCCCGCAAGACTCTCGAAGCCCTCTTCATAGAGAAGCGCATCTATAAGCGCATTGAGTCGGTCAAGACCGCCGAAGCCGTCGCCGCAGAAATCCGCGAGGGATTCAAGCCCTACGTCAAGCTCCTCGACCATCCGCTGACGGACGACGAAATCGAGATGCTCCTCAAGATTCCGATCCGGCGCATTTCGCTCTACGACATCAATAAGCACATTGAGGAGATGAACGCCCTCCGCGCCGAGTACGCCCAGGTTAATGACGACCTCGCCCATCTCGCCCGCTACGCCGTCAAGTACCTCAAGGGCTTGATTAAGGAGTATGCCAAGACCTATCCGCGGCTGACCATTATCGAGGAAGGCTCCTTCCAGAATATCGACGAGCGTGCGCTCACCGCCACCGAGCTGACCATCCGCCTCTCCGAAGATCGCTACATTGGCTACGACATCCGGCAGGGCGAGACGCTCTTCCCCTGCTCGAGCCGCGATAAACTCTACGTCCTCTGGAGCAACGGACGCTATAAGTTCATCCAGCCACCGGAGAAATTCCTTGCCGACGCCGTCTACGACCCCGGCAAAGAGTGGCTCGACGCCCTGAAGCCTCGCGCCCCCGTCGCCCACTTCGCCGCCGGGATCTACAACCGCGACGACGTCTTCACCTGCGTCTACTACGAGCCGACCTACGGCTTCACCTACTTGAAGCGTTTCACCTGGGGTGGCATGATCGCGAATAAGGAGTATTCCCTTGTCCCCGAAGGCGCAACGGTGATTCTCTTCTGCGCTGGCACGCCCGAAGCCCTCTACGTGAAGTTTAAGTATATGAAGGGGCAACGCATTACCCAGCAAATCTTCGACCCCTCCGAGGCTCGGATTTCCTCTGCTTCCTCAAAGGGTATCCAGATGACGCCCAAGCAAATCGAGCGCATCGACACGAAGAAGGCGCAATGGTGGGTTGACGCCGAAGGCTCAACCAAGGGAGCCCTTTTCCAATAATCCCAACTCGCCCTTTCGCGAACACTTCTTAATTACCCCCAAAGCCACTCGCCCCCCGAGTGGCTTTTTTCTTCCCCTCCCCTCCCCCACCTCCCGCAACCGCGTTCGGGGGAGACGCGAGGCGGACGGAAGGAGAACGCGGTTGGAG
>CAVDHG010000013.1:0-3284 GCA_963608725.1 Agathobacter rectalis
CCCTTGAACCGCGTTTCCCCTCCCTCCGCACCGCGTTTCCCCCAATCTCGGTGCGGACACTCCCCAAACTCGGTCGCGGGGGTGGGGGAGCGGGAGGATAAAAAGGAGAGCGTCGAGTTGACGTTGGGAACTTCCCCTTATAAGCCATGAACGCGTTCTTTGCCGTGTTGCGCTTCTGCCTGACTCGCGTTTGCGTCAAACGCGGGGCAGAGCAGAAACCCAACACGGCGAAGAGGGTGTTGTGATTTGATGCTCTTTGATATACTGTCCCAGTTTCCTTGCGCTCCTTCCGACGCTCCCGAAAGTTGTGATTTGATGCTCTTTGATATACTGTCCCAGTTTACAGCCGTAGACGTATCGCCAGCAACATGTTGTGATTTGATGCTCTTTGATATACTGTCCCAGTCGTTAGCGGGTAAGCGTCAACTCCGCGATGTTGTGATTTGATGCTCTTTGATATACTGTCCCAGTTTGCGGGCGCGGTTGACACGGCAAGCACGTGTTGTGATTTGATGCTCTTTGATATACTGTCCCAGTGCCCGCCGGGCTTCCCGCAACCGCAAGGCGTTGTGATTTGATGCTCTTTGATATACTGTCCCAGTACAGGCTCATTAATGAAGCCTTGGGGAAGGGTTGTGATTTGATGCTCTTTGATATACTGTCCCAGTACGCGCAACGCGCCGAGCGTTAGCGGGTAAGTTGTGATTTGATGCTCTTTGATATACTGTCCCAGTTCCGCCGTGTCAGCGGTTGCACTCTGCACCGTTGTGATTTGATGCTCTTTGATATACTGTCCCAGTATTGGATGGGTTAAATCCTTTACTGGACGGCATTTCCGAAGAGTTTCCTTACTGGGAAAAAAGCCCTTAAGACGTCTTTTCGACGTATCTTAGGGGCTTTTTCTTTTAGAAAAGGTCGAGTTGTTCGGGCGTTTCGGGGGGCGGTTTGCGTCTTCCGCCATAAATATTAATGGTATCGCCGAACTGCTTATCGGTTACCTTGAGGATGGAGACGCGCCCTTCATCGGGGACAATCTTCCGCACGCGGTCGATATGCACCTTGGCTGCTTCATGGCTGGGACAGTGGCGGATATAGACGGAGAATTGCTCCATGCTAAACCCGTCTCGCAGGAGCTCTTTCCGGAAGCGCGTGGCGTCGTGGCGTTGCTGTTTGGTCTCGACTGGGAGATCGAACATTACGTAGAGCCACACAATCGCGTACCCGTTAAGTGCAGTTTGAGCGGGGTAGATCACGGGAAAGTGGGGAGGGAAAGCTCGGAGGCGGTGCCCAAGTAGTAGCGGGCGAGGGAGGCAGCCGTGTAGGTGAGGGCAACCATGAGGGGACGCTTGAGCTCGCCCATCTTAACGTCGCACGTCAGCACCTGCAGGAGGCACGCCTTCATCGGGCGCGTCAGCTTCTCGGCTCCCGCCTCGCCGAAGGGGGAATCCTCCCCAAAGACCACCTGATCAACGAAGGGGCGGTACGGCTCCATCATGTCGTCCGCCAAACAGAAGGCGTTGTAGCGGTTATGATGGTGGATGCCACGGAAGCAGGTCAGCCCAGAACCCACCAGGGAGCGGGCAACCGCAGCTCGCAGGATGCCGTAGCCATAATTGAGAGCGGCGTTGGGCCAACCCCCTTCGCGCTGACGGGTGAACTCCGGAGAGGGGGCAAGGGTGCGGAAGTAGAGGCGCGCTGCCTGCGCTTCCACGTTGCCGACGTCGTGATTCTTCACGTTGAGAGCCAGCGCGGAGAGGGCGCGGTGCTCGTCGCGCCCAAGGCGGTGGAGGAGCTTGGCTTGGTTGCGCACTTTCGCTTCGATGACTTGCCTCCAAAGTCGCCCCTGAACGGCTGGAGTCGCCGAGAGCTGGGCGGCGATTGTCTCCTGCGTGGTGGTGTGCGCAGCGAAGGGGAGGGATTGCGCCACGGGAGTGTGCGTGTCGTCGCACACAACGAGCGCAACGTTCGCCTCCGCAAAGAGCTGTAAACAACGCGAGGAGATGGAGATGAGCGCGGTTTCGAGGATAACGAAGCCGAGGTCTTCGATGGGGAAAGAACGCCGGGTGCCGTCCTCCCCCTCATAAACAAGCTGGGCGTTTTGGGCGAACAGCTTGCCGGGAGAGGAGAAGGAGAGCGTGCGGGCGATCATGCCTGCTCCGCCCCTTCAATGCGTTTAATCGTGCCATCCATCGCCATGCGGAAGTGTACACCCTCAAAGAGAACCTGGCTTAGAAAAGTCTCTTTTTGGAGTCGCAGGAGCAGATGAGGATTCTCAAGGTTGATTTTGGACGATCCCGTTTGAGATGCTCCCGCTTCCTTAAGTGCTTTTTCAAGATCCGTACTTTTTCGAGCTTCGGTGTGGAAACGAAGTGTCATCTCTCCTTTTACTTTGTCATTTTTAACTGTTGCGGAAAACTTAACGACCTTATAGAGACGATTACGCAGTTCTCGCGCCGAGAGTTCCCAGACCTCTTCGGGGTTCCCTTCCGGGTAGGTCAGAGCCATTGCACCGGGCTTGACGTAGCCGATGAAACCGGGCTGTTTGTCTCGTGGCATATAGTCCGGCTTCTTATGGTTCTGTGCCCAATGGAAGCTATTCTCCAGTTCGAAATCAAGTTCGCCTTCTTTATTTCTGAAGATCGCCATACGGAAATTAGAGTCTCCGCCAACTTCGGCGTAGACCTTATTCTTATAGTCCTTCTTGGAGGGTATTGGTTGGGTGCGCACCTCGGGCAGTTTTTGGAAGTCTTTCTTGATGCGCACCCTGCGGATGGGCACGCCGGACTCCATCTTAAAAGTGCCCGTTTTTGTCGTTGTAACGCCGTCTTCCTTGAGCTGCTTGCACCGTTCCAGGACGATAGCGCGAATTTTGGGGTCAACAATATCTTTTGCTATCCCAGAAAGTATCATTTCCCCTTTCTTTTTGTCGTACTTTTCTTCATATAAAGTTTTGAGTGGTTGTTCTTCAAGAGACTTTCGCACGACGTAGAAGGTCTTCTCCTCTCCAGTCTTCGCATCCTTTTGCTTGATGCAACCGTAGAAGGTCTCCTTGTGCAGGGCACCGCGGACGGTGTCGCCCTTGGCAAGGACGTACTTAATGGGCTTGCCCTTGGGATTATTCTTCGGCGGGTGCGCCTTTGCCAGAGCCGTCCGCTTGGAGCTTTGCTTAGTCGTGGTCTGCCTAAAAAGGTGCTTTACGCAGATGGTCGCGCAGGCGTCGTTAACATCTTTCGCAAAGTCCTTCCACGGAGGCGGGAATCCTCCGATCGGCTTATCGTCCTCGG
>CAVDHG010000013.1:3648-17153 GCA_963608725.1 Agathobacter rectalis
ACGCTTCGTGCTCTTCTTTGCGGGGTCTTGCTCGGCTTTGGCGGCGGCGTTCTGCACCTTGTAGTCCTGCTCCAACCTATTGCGTTCGTCGCGCCACTTATCGAGGCGGACGGTAATCTCTTCCCAGTTTGCACACTCCGTGGGGATCTTCCCCTGCTTCGTGAACCGGTTATACCGCGCTTCGCAGATAGTCTTATTCGCGAGCGAGTCATCCCCCGAGCGCGACCGCGGGATCGTATGTTCAATATCCCAAGCGGACTCAAAGAGCTCGGTAATTTCAATCTTCCTACCCGTGTAGAGGCATTCCCTGTTCTGCTCATCCCAAAGAATGTACCGCTCAATCGCATCCTTTGTGGCGGAACGTCCTATATCCTCAATTGCCTTTTTCGCTTTCTCGCGGAGCTTTTTACGGTCGTCCTGCCATTCTTTCCATGCTTTACGCGTGGCATAGTCGTTGACTGTGCGGGCAAGCTCAATCCGGATGGTGGTGGTTTTGTCGATCTTCCCCTGCCTCATCAGGTAGTTGACGAGCCTTCGAAGCATGGTCATGGAACGTTGGCAGGTGGGGTTGCGAATCATGCCCAGCTCCACCTTGGGAAGGATTTCTTTCTCTTCGCTGTAGGGCGAGTCGTCATTCAGGAACCACTTCTTCCAATCTTCGGATGTGATCTCCAACTGGCGAGACTGGAAGACTTCCTTATACCGCTCGCTCAGCGTCTGGAGTTTCTCCCCGTAATTGTGTTGCTTAAAGTAGTCCTTCTTGTACGCTTTATATGCCTCTCGCTCGGTATTGATTAGGTTGACGATCTCGTCCTTCCGCGCCTCGAAGTCCGTAATGCACTTCGAGAGCCCCGCAAAGAGACGAGCATCCGAGAGCTTGTGTCCCTCCCGCAGGAAAGGCAGAATCCTCTTAATCGCCTTCAGGGAGTACTTGGCGTTCCCCTCCGGCGGGCGAATTTTGGCGATCTTCCTCGCAGCTTCCTCGGTAAGTCCCGCATGGTGTTTCTTCAACCACGCGACCAACTTGTCATCATCATCGAAGAAGGTGAGCGCGTCGAAGACCTTTTGCTCATCGTAGGGGACGCTCCCGAACCCTGTGGCAATCTTATGCCGCACGGAACAGTTCGGCACAGAGTCCTTGTCCCTATAGTAATGGAAGGTATAGTGCTTTTCCTTGAAGCGGGGATCCTTCTTAAAGAGGTCGCTGATGCTCTTGAACTTGAAGGTCGGCAAAGCTTTATTAAACGCCTCGCAAATCTTCACGCGGTCTTCCTGCGTTAGCTCGACCCGCTGTTTAGCCCCGTCGTCGAAGGAGAGGTTATTCACGAAGCTCCACATCCGGAACTCTTCAACGAGCGGATGCCCGATCTGCGCACGGGGTTGACGTGGCTCTAAGGGGCATTTCCCAACGAGGTAACGCTGCGACCGGAGCGGACGTTGGAAGAAGATTGCCTTGTGGAGATCCTCGCGCAGGTCGTCGCCCTCCGGGATTCCCTGCGCGTCCATAATGACCTTAAACTCTTTCTCGTAGTGCTCAATCCGCCCCGTGTAGTGCCCGCGGATGCGTTCCTTCGCTTTCTTGCCTTTTTGCTCTTCGAGCTTGCGATAGAAGTATTGCCCTAACGTCTTGGCACCGCTCACCTCGATCTCATCGGAAAGCTTCGTAATGTTGCGCTTGACCGTGCCGGTTTCCGACTTGTCTTCCTTCTTGCTCTTCTTGCTATTCTCCTCCTCGGGCACCGCGTCCTTACGGGAGGACTTAAACCCGCGCCTCTGGCAAATATGGTAGAGCGCACGCCCTAGGACGTCTTTTTCGACCTTTCCCTCCGCGGCAGCAGCTCGGTCGCAATAGGGGTTGGAGGTGTCCGTAGCCTTGAGCCAGTCAATGAAGAGTTTGTTGTCGGTTGGATACTTCCCGTGCTTCTTCCACTCCTCAAGCTCTTTTTTCTCCAAGGGGCACATGCCATTGTCGATAAGTAGCTTTAAGAGCATCCACTTGCGCATCTTGCGACGGAACTTCATGCGCCGCGCCATACGCTTCGCTCGCCGTTCCGCGGCGGGCGTCTCAAGCGAAGTTTTATTCTCGTCCATCCCTTCCGGGAAGATGAGCACGCCTTTATCCACGATCTTCGCGGAATAGTCGTCCAGAATCGCCCACCCGAGCGAATTCGTTCCGAGGTCAAGTCCTAACGTCTTATCCATAGGAGTCTCCTTGTTGCCTACCAGTCAAACCACTTGACACGATACGTCAAGTATACTATCATCATTTCCATCTTATCACAACAAGGCTAAATGCCGAAGTCGTTAAGACTACCGCTCCGGTTCGCCGGAGCTTCTTTTTTCTCCCCTCCCCCCTTTCACTTCCTCACCCCCGCAACCGAGATTGAGGTGTCTCCGCACCGAGATTGACCCGAACGCGGTGCGGAGAGAGGTCGAACTCGGTTGCGGGGGGATTGGGGGTTGAGCCGAGTTTTGGGTAAACGCGGGGCTAAAAAGTGTTTTTGGCGAGTAAAAAAGGAGGAATGAAAGATACTTCTTGCGTTTTGCGGGGAGTTTTGAGATAATCCTTCCCACCTATTTCCGGAGAGGTGGCCGAGTGGTCGAAGGCGCAAGACTGGAAATCTTGTGTACTCCTTGTGGGTACCGAGGGTTCAAATCCCTCCCTCTCCGCCAGTTTCCCTAATATCTCCCTCGGCGCATCGCCTATCCCCTCTACATAACTGACTTACCCCCGGCGGAACGGAAAACGTCTCCGTAACCATCCCACGTGCCCTCTTCCTCTCTTCCCCTAAGCTTCCTTCCCTTCCCCCCGCAACCGCATTCAGGGAGTCTCCGCACCGCGTTTGACCCAAACGCGAGGCGGACACACCTCGATCGCGGTGCGGAGACCCCACTTTTCCCTATCTTTACCAAAAAGGTAGCGATTCCCATTTCCTACCCCCGTGAACCGAGTTTGGGGTGAGTCCGCACCGTGATCGGGTCAATCTCGGTGCGGACAGACCCCGATCGCGGTTGCGGGGGTGGGGGGAGAGGGTGGGGGAGGGGTTGTGTTAAGATAGAGGGATGGAATTGAGTCGAGAAGCGATTGAGGGGTGGTTGAGGGCACCGGAGGCAGAGGAGCTCTTTGTTCAGGCGCGCTCAGAACGGGTCAGGACAAAGGGAAAGGGCGTCTTTCTGCGCGGGCTGATTGAACTTTCGAGTATCTGTGCGCGGGATTGTCTCTATTGCGGGATGAGGCGCAGTAATACGAAGGTTACGCGTTATGCGATGCAGGACGAGGAGATCGTGGCGTGCGCACGCTTGGCGCAAGAGCTTCACTTCGGGACGGTGGTCTTGCAAGCCGGGGAGTGCGCGGAGCTGTGGACGCGAGGACGGGTTGCCGAGTTGATTCGCCGGATTAAGGGGGAGACCGGGCAACGGGTTACGCTCTCCTTGGGCGAACGCTCCGAGGGCGATACGGAGGCTTGGCGGGAGGCTGGGGCAGACCGTTATTTGCTCCGGTTCGAGACGGGCGACCGCGCACTCTTTGCGCGGATCCATCCGGGGGCGTCCGAGGGCGGAGAGCATCCGCGCTTGGCGCAGTTGCTAAGGATGAAGGAGCAGGGGTATGAGGTGGGGAGCGGCATTATGTTGGGGCTTCCGGGGCAGAGGTTAAGCTCGGTTGCCGAGGATTTAGAGATGTTTCGGGAATTAGGGCTGGACATGGTTGGGCTGGGGCCTTACCTCGCGCACCCAGATACGCCACTCGGGAACGATCGGACGCCATCGGAGGTGCCGGTCTCGGTCGACTTCACGTGTCGGTGCTATGCGCTCTCGCGGCTCCTTCTCCCGAAGGCGAACATCCCCTCCACGACGGCTCTCTCGACGCTTGACCCTGTGCACGGACGGCGAGCCGGGTTAACATCGGGCACGAATGTCTTTATGCCGAACCTGACGCCGAAGGCGTACCGCGAGGGGTACCAGATTTACCCCGGCAAGATTTGCGTGGTCGCGCCCGAGGCGGACAGTCTTGGGGCGTTGCAACAGACGCTCGCCGAGCTGGGGCTTGAGCAGGTTACGGGTTAAGCCGGTGCGAGGCAAGCCGGGGGAAGGCGGGCTTTGGTATACTGGCGGGCAGAGGTTATTTACGAGGAATAGACGATGAAGAAGAGTCTCCTTTTGGGTGTCATTTTCACGGCGTGCGCAGGGTTCGCGGCGTCGCTCAATGTTCAGCAACGTTGCCTCGTGCGCGAGGTGGAGCGGATTAACCCGGACGCCTTGACGCGCTTTGCGGAGGATTGGGACGCGACCTACGGCTCCTCGCAAGAGCTTGCCACGCTCCGGGCGTTGATTCCCACGTTGCAAGCGCGGAAGGCTTCGGCACTTTCGGCTCTGCGCGAGAAGGGGGATAGTGCGCCCGCGGAGGCTCTGACGCTGGAAGTGCGCAGGGCGATCTTGGGGCAACCGTTGTTCCGGGGGCTGACGGTGTTGGCGATGAAGTACGACTTCGGCGTCAATGCGCGGAGGCAGGGCGCGCCGGCGCAACCGAGCTTGGCTTGCTACAACGTGGTGGAGGGGAACCACGGGATCTCGTCGCAACTGGTCAAGCTCTCGGACTTCACGGCGTCGAAGCCGAAGGTGGAGGTGCTCCTGGACTCCCCGCGAGCGACGGTTACGTGCGTGGATTTGAATTGGGACGCCGAGCGCGTCTGCTTCGTGCGCAAGGATACGGCGGATGGGAACCGGTTGAAATTGTGGGAGCTTCGCCTCGGGGAGGGTGCGCCGAAGGCTCTTACGCCCAAGGGCGTGGATTATGACATTGGAGACGGGTGCTACTTGCCGGACGGGCGGTTCATCCTCACGGCGACGGCAGCAGAGCAGGGGCTCCCCTGTGAGTCCGGGCGCATGGCGATGACGAATACTTACCGTTACGACCCGAAGACGGGGAAGATGGAGCGGCTGACCTTCGACCAGGACTCCAACTGGTCGCCCACGATTCTGGACGATGGGCGCGTGCTCTACGTGCGCTGGGAGTATTGCGACGTTACGCACTTCTTTAGTCGGGTGATCATGACCATGCGCCCGGACGGAACACGGCAGATGGGCTACTTCGGCTCGAACGGCTTTTGGCCCAACCACTACGGCGACCCCAAGCCGATCCCCGGCGCGAACGGGAAGTTCATCTGCGTGGCAACAGGGCATCACGCTTCCAAGACCGGGCGACTCGCGCTTTTCGACGTCGCTAAGGGGCGGGCGGAAAAGGCGGGGTGCGTTCAGATGATCCCCGGTTGGCAACAGCCCATCCCCGAGCGCGTAGAGGACTACCTGTATGCCGGGGATTGGCCGAAGTTCCTCACGCCCTATCCGCTCGGCACGCATCCGGACACGGATGGCGCGGGGAAGTTCTTCCTCACGGCTATGCGCGCCTCGGGGGAGGATCTCTGGGGGATTTACTTGGTGGACGTCTTCGATAACCTGACGCTCCTGTGTCAGCTGGAAGGCTCTGCGCTTACGGAGCCGATTCGGTTTGAGAAGCGCGAGGTGCCACCGGTCTACCCGGACAGCACGGTGCCGGGGCAGAAGACGTGCACGATTCACGTGGCAGACATTTATAATGGTCCGGGCTTGCGAGGCGTCCCGCGGGGGACGGTTAAAGCTGTTCGGGCGTTCGCGTATCACTACGCTTACAATCAGACGGGCTCGCACGAAGGCGTCGGGACGGAGTCGAGCTGGGATATGAAGTACGTCCTGGGCACGGTGCCCGTGCGTGAAGATGGTTCGGTTTACTTCATCGCTCCGGCGCATACGCCTATCGCGCTTCAGCCTCTGGACGAGAACGGGCAAGCGATCCAGCTCATGCGCTCGTGGCTGGTGGGTATGCCCGGAGAGAAGGTGGCGTGCACCGGGTGCCACGAATCGGCGAACTCCATCTATAACGTGCCGCCGCTGCTCACCTCGCCGGACAAGCTCACGCCCTTCGCGGGGAGTGGCGCGACGTGGAGCTTTATGCGCGAGGTGCAGCCGATTTTGACGCGTCGCTGTGCCGGGTGCCACAACGACAAGACCACCGACACCGATCTCACGATGAGCGGACTCTACGGCAAGCAGTCGCTCATGGGGAAGCGTCCGAACCTCGCGAACGTCAACCCCGTGATTCTGGCGTATCGCGATGGGTTGAATCCGGGGGGCGCGGGAGCCTTTACGCGTTCTTACCACGATCTGAATCCCTATGTGCGCCGTCCGGGTCCGGAGAGCGATAACCACTTGTTCAACCCGGGGGAGTATTCCGCCAATACCTCGCTCCTCGTGCAACTGCTCAAGCGCGGGCACCACGGCGTGGAGCTGACGGATGCCGAGTGGCGGACGCTCTATACGTGGATCGACCTCAATGCGCCCTTCTGGGGGACGTGGACGGACTTTGCGCTCAACTGGGCGAACGAGTTTCACCGTAACTGGATAGGCATCCACGGGCCGCAGGAGCAACTCAAGCGCATGAACGCCTCCCGGGCGCGTCGGGAAAAGTGGAACGCTCGCTATCAGGTGTCGAACCCGGATGCCATGCTGGAGAAGGAAGCCTACGGTTTCGAAGCTTGCAAGGCGGCACTTGCCGGCGTGAAGTTCCAACCGCCCAAGGCTAAGAGCGCGAAGAAGGCGGAAGCTCCGAAGTTGGCGGGCTGGCCGCTCCAAGGCGTGCGCGAGCAGAAGGTGCAGGTGGATATGCCGGGCGGTTCCTTGACCTTCCTGCGCATCCCGGCTGGAAAGTTCGTTATGGGAGACGCCAAGGGCTACGCGGACGAGACGCCACACGTCGTTGAGATTAAGAAGCCCTTCCTTATGGCAGACATCGAGGTGCCCCTGCGCAACTTCCTCGTCTGGAAGCCCAACCACTACAACGGCTATATCGACCAGCTCGGCAAAGACCACACTTCGCCGGGGTGCGACATCATGAATAACCCGTGGTTCCCCGCGGTGCGCGTCTCGTGGGAGGAGGCGCAGGAATATTGCAAGTGGCTCTCGGAGAAGACGGGGAAGAAGTTCCGCTTGCCCACGGAGGCGGAATGGGAGTGGGCAGCGCGTGGCGGGACGGATACGCCCTTCTACTGGGGCGGAGAGAACGACGACTTCGGTCCTTACGCCAACCTCGCCGACAAGGCGTTGGACGGCATCCCGAACCAACGGCAAACGCTCAACTACTACCTCCGCGATATGCGCTTCAACGATGGTCAGCAGGTGCTCGGCATCGTGGGCTTGCATCGCCCCAACGCCTTCGGGCTGAAGGATATGATCGGCAACGCCGCGGAGTGGACGCAGTCAGCCTACGCGCCTTACCCCTACCGTGATGATGCGCGCAATTCGCCCGCGAAGGGAGCGGAAGTTGTGGCGCGTGGCGGAGCGTGGGACTTGCTTCCGCGTTTCTCGCGTGTCTCGCTCCGCGTTCATTACCCGCAGTGGCAACGCGTCGCCAACGTTGGCATCCGCTTGGTGTGCGAGGAGTAGGGGCGTGATCCCGCAGTGGTTCATCGAGGAAAAGCGCGACGGCAAAACGCATCGCGAGGCTGACCTCCGTGCGTGGGTGCAGGGCGTTACCGATGGGTCTCTGCCCGACTACCAGATCTCGGCGTGGCTCATGGCGGTGTATCTCAATGGGCTCTCCGAAGAGGAGACCGCCATCCTCACTGACGCCATGATGCACTCCGGGGAGTGTCTCACCTTTAGCCTTCCCAAGCCAACGGCGGACAAACACTCCACCGGAGGCATTGGCGACAAGATCTCCATCCCCCTCGCCCCCCTCTGCGCCTCGATCGGGCTAGCCGTGCCGATGATCTCCGGGCGCGGGCTCGGCATCACCGGGGGCACGCTGGACAAGCTTGAGAGCATCAAGGGCTTCGATACGCACCTCTCCGCCTCCGAGTTCCAACGCCTCACCGCCGAGATCGGGTGCTGCATGATTGGGCAGACGGAGTCGCTCGCTCCCGCAGATCGGCGGCTCTACGCCTTGCGAGACGTTACTGCCACCGTCCCCAGCATCCCGCTCATTACCGCTTCCATCATGAGCAAGAAGCTTGCCGAGGGCGCGCAAACGCTTTTCTTTGACGTCAAGACCGGGAGCGGAGCTTTCATGGAATCGCTCGACCGCGCCCAAGCTCTCGTGCGGAGCCTGATCGCCACCGGCGAGAAACTCGGCAGGACGTGCCGGGCATTCATCACCGATATGGATCAACCCCTCGGGCGAACGGTCGGCAACGCCTTGGAGATTCGCGAGTCGCTGGAGATCCTCCGCGGGCAAGGCCCTCTCGACGTCCGAACGCTCGTGCTTGAGGAAGTGGCAACCATGGCGACCGCTTCCGGGCTTTTCGCAACGTACGCCCAAGCTCTGGACGCTGCCACGCACGCGCTGGATAATGGCGAGGCTTTGGCAACCTTTGAGCGCATGGTCTCTGCCCAGAAGGGCGACCTGAGTGCGGGCTTGCCGGAAGCCAAGTTTCGTCGCCCCATCCTCGCGCCGACTTCCGGTGTTGTGGCGCACGTGGACGCGCTGGCGATTGGAAAGGTGGCTCTTGCATTGGGAGCTGGGCGCATCGCGGTTACCGACTCCATCGATCCCACCGCTGGGGTGGACGCTCTCAAACAGCAGGGCGAGCCGATCGCGAAGGGCGAGCCCCTGGGCTGGCTCTGTGCGTCGGAGGAGAGGCGCATCGACGAAGCGATGGAGGCGGCTCTCCACGCCTTCACTATTGCCGACCACGCCCCGCCACGCCGCCCCCTCATTCTGGAGCGGTACTAGCTCGCTCTTCTACCTTATAAATAAGAAAAACCATCCGGGCAATTGTCGCTCCGGATGGATGGGGTAAAACTGGTGGGCGATGACGGACTCGAACCGCCGACAGCCTGAGTGTAAATCAGGAACTCTAACCAACTGAGTTAACCGCCCGAAAGCCCGCTACATGGGGCGCGTGCAACCGCGAGGAATTCCTCCCCGGTGCGAAACTTTGCGTAGTATAGCACAAGCTCAGCCCGAAAACTATCCCTTTCTTTTTCTGCTTCGAACCGCCGGTTTTGGGCGGGAATATGTTACAATTCCTGTGTCCGTGGCAATGGACACGAAAGGAGGACGCATGATGATTGCTGTGTGTTGGCTTATTGCGGGTATTGTGCTCATGCTTGCCGAGTTGCTTGTACCCGGCTTCGTAATCTTCTTCTTTGGCGCGGGGGCGATTCTCACGGCGGGCTTGACGTGGTTAACGCCGGAGTGCGCGATCGGCTGGCAGGTCCTCTTCTTCGCGCTCGCCTCGGTGCTCATGGTGATTCTCAGCCGTGCCTGCTTCCCGGAGATCTTCGCCGGGAAGGACGAACGCCCGAGGGGCGACGTCGATAGCGATGGACTTGTCGGCTCGGTGGGTAAGGTCTCGGAAGCGATCGAGCCACCCAGCCCGGGGCGCGTCGTCGTGCAGGGCACAACGTGGATAGCGGTTTCCGATCGCCCCATCCCCGCCGGAAAAGTCGTTACAGTCGTGAAGTGCGATAATATCACGCTCACGGTTCGCTAATCTCAACCGTCTCAACCAGAAAGGAGTTCCCACCATGTCTATCCTCGTAGCCTTCCTCCTTGTTGCCTTCGTTGTGCTCGTGGTCGCGGTGCTCGCGATGTCGGCAGTCATCGTGCCCCAGAGCAGCGTCTACATCGTTGAACGTCTCGGGCGGTGCCATGCTGCGCTCAAAGGTGGCTTCCACATCCTAGTCCCCTTCATTGACCGCGTGGCATACCGGCGGACGCTCAAGGAAACGCCCATCGACGTCCCGCCCCAACAGTGCATCACGAAGGACAACATCAACGTTACGGTCGATGGCATCATCTTCTTGCGCGTGATGGATCCGATCCGGGCTTCCTACGGCGTCGACAACTACGTCTTCGCCGCCACCCAGCTCGCGCAGACCACCATGCGCTCGGAGATTGGCAAGCTGGATCTCGACTCCATCTTCGAGGTGCGCGACACAATCAACGACGCAATCTGCGGAGCCGTTGACGAAGCTTCCGACGTCTGGGGCGTCAAAGTCGTCCGCTACGAAATCCAGTCCATCACGCCCCCGCGCACGATTCTCGACGCCATGGAAAAGCAGGTTCGCGCCGAGCGCGAGAAGCGTGCGATGATTGCCGAATCCGAGGGCGAACGTCAATCGCGCATCAACCGCGCCGAGGGCGAGAAGCAGGAGGTCATCGCCAAATCTGAGGGCGAGAAGATGCGCCGCATTAACGAAGCCCAGGGGCGGGCGCAGGAAATCCAACTCGTTGCCGATGCCACCGCGCAGGGTCTCACCTCCATTGCCTCCGCCATCACCTCCAGCGAGGGCGGGGCGGATGCCGTGAACCTCCGCCTCGCCGAGCAGTACCTCAGCGAATTCGGCAAAATCGCCAAGGAGAGCACCACCATGGTGCTCCCGAGCAATCTCACCGACATCGCCTCGGTGCTTAAGGTGGCGACCTCGGCTATTCAGAAGAAGTGAGCTCTTCCCCTTATACCTTCCGCGATCCGGCACTCTTCGCGCTCGCCACGGCAACCCCGCAGGCGAACCGCAAGACGCCCGACAACCAACGCCTCGAATTCTTGGGCGACGCCGTCCTCCAGCTCTTCGTTTCCGAGAAGCTCTACGTCCGCTACCCGGAGGCAGACGAGGGAAGGCTGACGGCGATGCGCAAGCACCTCGTCTCCGGGCGAGCCCTCATGGAGCGCGCCGATCGGCTTGGGCGCGAATTCCTCGAAGCCTTGCAGAAGAGTGCCACCTCCCCCCTCCCTCCGAAAGCGACGGCAGATGCCGTCGAAGCTTTCTTCGGCGCGGTGTGGTGCGATGGCGGGCTCCCCGCCGTCCAGGCGTGCCTGGCAGTCTTCTACACGGAGGCGGACTTCCAAAGCGTCGCGCCCATCACCGACATCTCCGGCAACCCCAAGGGCGAGCTTCAGCAGTTCGCCCAAGAGCACTTCCACGGCGAGCCACACTATGCCATGCTTGCGCTTGAGGGTCCTCGCCATGCGCCGACCATCCGTTGCTCCGCCTCGCTGGGGAGCTGGCAAGCTGAGGGCACCGGTCCTACGCGCAAGGCTGCCGAGAGCGCGGCAGCGCAAGCCCTCTTAACGAAACTCAACACGCACAACACGCAGTGGTAACATGACCCCATCTTCAACGCCCCAAACGAAAGATTACGAATTGCTCGATAGTGGCGGAGGCTCCAAGCTGGAGCGGTTCGCCGATATAATCCTCGCTCGCCCCTGCGCTCAAGCCGTCTGGAAACCGCAACACCCCGCGCTCTGGAAGACTGCCGACGCCACCTTCGACCGTGAGGATGGCAACCACTGGCACGGGCGCAACCGTCTCCCGAAGGCTTGGACGCTCGACGTGGATGGCACGCAGTTTCGCCTTTCCGGGACGGACTTTGGGCACTTGGGCATCTTTCCCGAACAGCGTGCGCAGTGGGCGTGGCTGAAGGAGAGTATCCGCACCGCTCGCGCCGGAGGGCGCGACGTCCGCATCTTGAATCTCTTTGCCTACTCGGGTGGTTCCACCCTGGCTTCCGCGCTAGCCGGAGCCGAGGTCTGCCACGTTGACGCCTCCAAGGGCATGGTGCAGTGGGCTCGCGACAACGCCACCCTCAACGGCTTGCAAGAGCACCCCATCCGCTGGATTGTTGACGACGTCCACACCTTCCTGAACCGGGAGATTCGGCGCGGTCGCCACTACGATGGCATCATCCTTGACCCGCCCACCTACGGGCGCGGGGGCAACGGAGCCACCTACAAGATTGAGCGCGATCTGCCCGAGACCTTGCGCCTCTGTCGCGCCCTGCTGAGCGAAAACCCGCTCCTCATTCTCCTTTCTGCCCACACGCCTGGGCACACCCCCATCGTCTTGGGCAACATCCTCTCCCAAGCCCTGCATGGTCTCGGCGGATCCTTCGCCACGGGCGAGATGTGCCTAACCGGGAAGCCCGGCGTCCTCGACCTCCCCTCCGGAGCTTATGCGCGATGGCTCGCCTGAGTGCGAAACGTGCGCGCTTGCGTTGTGTCTGCGCCGGAATCCTTTCCGGCTTGTCCCTCTTCGCCCCCGCTGCGCTTCACGCGCTTTCGCTCTCCCCGGACTACGCTGGGATCACCCTCCCGCCCAACATCGCCCCGCTGAACTTCGACGTGCTCTCCGCCTCCGGGAGCGTCCGCGTTACCCTCTCGAATGGCGAAGTCTCGAAGTCCTTTGGCGACAAAGTGCGCGTGCCCGAGACGTTTTGGCGCAAGCTCCTGACTGCTTCGCAATACACCATCACCATTGAGGAGGAGGGGAAAGCCGTCTTCTGCGCAACCAACACAGTTGCCCGCGAAGCCATCGACCCCGTCCTCGTCTACCGCCTCATCCCGCCGAGCTACGAGAACTACTCCCGCGTGGGGCTGTACTGGCGCGACCTCACCACCTTCCGCGAGCATCCTTTCTATACCAATCTCCAGAGTTCCCCCAAGCAGTGCGTCAACTGCCACACCTTCAACCGTGGCGATCCCGATACCGTCCTCTTCCATCTCCGCGCCGAGAACCCCGGCACGCTGATTTACACCGGGAAGGACGACGCCGGGCGCAAGCGCAATTTTAAGGTGGGGCCCTTCTTCTCTTCGGGCACGTATCCGGCGTGGCACCCCTCCGGGAAAGCCGTTGCCTTCTCCGTCAACGACACCTCGCAGTGCTTCTTCTACGCCAATGCCAATAAGATCGAAGTCCTCGACACCCGCAGCGACATGATGCTCTACGATGTGGCATCGGACACCGCCTACCCCGTGGAGACCGAGCCGGGAATCTTCGACTGCTTCCCCACGTGGTCGCCGGATGGCAAGACGCTCTACTCCGTCGCTGCCGAGCCGGGCTTCCCCTCGATCCCCGACTCCACCGAGGAACGCTTCGCCCAGGCGTCCGAAGCCTATACTAACCTCTGCTACAACCTCATTGCGCGCTCCTTCGACTTGGAGAAGAAGTCCTTCTCCGCGCCCCGCGTGGTCATCAATGCCTCCCGCGAGCACCGCTCAATCACCCTCCCGCGGGTTTCGCCCGATGGGCGGTGGCTCGTCTTCACCGTGGGTCCGCAAGGCGTCTTCCACATTTGGCACAAGTCTGCCGACCTTTGGATCCTCGACCTCAAGCGCAACGCCTTCCGTCCGATCGCGGAGATTAACTCCGCCGACACCGAAAGCTGGCACGCCTTCTCCTCGGATGGCGCATGGATGGTTTTCTCGTCGCGTCGGGACGATGGTGCGTATACGCGCCCGTACTTCACGCACTTCGATGCGAAGACCGGACGTTTCACCAAGCCCTTCCTCCTTCCTCAACGCGAACCGGAGGAGCATACCCGCCGGATGCTCTCCTATAATGTCCCCGAGCTGGTCAAGGCTCCGCCCTCGCGTTCCCCTCGCGACTTCCGCAAGCTGGCAGAAGAGCCTGCCCAGCCCGCCAAGCTCCCCTAACCCCAACCTCCAAACCACCCCCTCTCCCCAATCCCC
>CAVDHG010000014.1:0-16690 GCA_963608725.1 Agathobacter rectalis
GGTCAAACGCGGTGCGGAGACACCTCAATCTCGGTTGCGGAGGGAGGGGAAATGGGGGCGAAAAGGGGGAATTTAGGGGGCAAAAGGGCGGGAATGTGGATAAGGCGTTGGGAATGAAGGGGATATAAAAAGTTGACGGGGGGGGGTGGTTGTAGTAGAATATCGGGCGTTTTTTCGGAAGGGCTGTAGCTCGGGTGAGTTAAGGTCGGCTTCCGAAACCGTTCTGCCAGTATGCAGAAAAGGGGAACGCGGGTTCCCAAAAGAGAAGACGACGTATGAAAAAGTTGTTGGTTCTGGCGGTCGTTGCCTTTGGCGCGGTGTTGGCGCAGGCGGGTAGAGTTATGTGGAATGTGAGGTACTACTCCGAAAATGCTGAGACGTGGGTGAATAACGGAGCCATGGTAATGATGTTCGCGGGCACAGAGATGGAGAACGTCAAGAAACAGATTGCCTCGAATACCGGGTCTGCGCTCCAGTCCGCCCTTGAGGCAAAGACGTTGCGGAAGGATTCAGGGGCTGCGTCCTCCGTTACGATGACCCTTGAAGGTCGTTGTGCTTCGTCATCGTATGTTAACACCACGGCGGAGGATGGTAGTCAAGCGTTCTGGATGATTTTCACGGATAACAATTTTGATGGAAATACGCAGGTGTATTGGACGGGAGCCAAGGATGTGTCGAGCCTTATGAGCCTTGATGAAGCCGGTTTTACGAACTCCGCAACGATTGCGGCGATAACGGAAGAGTATGCGTCGGTGCCGGAGCCGGGGATGCTGGCGTTGCTTGCGCTGGGAGTCGCCGGGCTGGCGTTGAAGCGTAAGGTGGCGTAAAAGGCGCGACGCCGGATTACGTTTTGGGGCGCACTGCGGGTGCGCCCTTTTCGTTGGGGTTCGGGGGGAGAAAGAAAACGGTTTTCTAATGAAGCGCGCTGTAATCGCGTAACACGGAGGTGGGATACTATGCGCTGTTTCAATCCAAGAGAGAAAGGAAAAGGAATGAGACAGTGTTGGAAAAGCGTCGTTGCTCTCATCATTGGCGGGGCAACGTTGAGCCTGGGCGCCGAGGAGGCAAAACCGGAGATGTGGTCGTTCGGAGGCGACTTGCGGTTGCGCTACGACGGCGCGAACAACCTCCCTACCGAGAAGTGGGGCGAGAAGGGGCACACGGATTACGCCCGCGTGCGGACACGCCTCTGGGGCAAGTTCACGACGGACAGGCTGGTCGGCTTCGTGCGCGTGGCGGACGAATTCCGTTACTACCGCTCGCCGGAGAAGGACAAGGGCAAGCAGAGGTTCCCGGACGAGGTCTTCATTGACAACCTCTACTTCCTGCTGCCGGATCTCTTCGGGGTGGTGGACGTGAAGGTGGGGCGTCAAGATATGGCGTTCGGCGCGAAGCGGATCATCAGCGACGGCACGGGCGGGGACGGATCGCGGTCGAGCTCCTTCGATGCCGTGCGCCTGACCTTTAAGTTGGGCGAGGGGCGGACGTTGGATGCCTTCGGCGTGTATCAGGCGCGGGAGGACTGGATGCCCGTCTTGGGGAAGACGCACGACGCGAAGAGCAAGCACACGCAGGGCTACTCCACCGACTACACCGGGTACAATCAGAATGAGTATGGCGCAGGGCTGTACTACACGGATAAATCGTGGAAGACCATGCCCTGGGAGCTGTACGCCGTCTGGAAGGTAGAGGAGGGGGAGCACTCCAAGGCGATCGCCGAGGGGGACTCGTTTACGACGTACACGGTCGGGACGCGTCTGCTTCCGCGCTTCACGAAGGCTCTCTCGGGAGAGTTTGAGGTCGCTGGGCAGACGGGGACGGATTCGCTTCTCGCGGCGCAAGTGTACGGGGGCTTGACCTATGCCTTCGAAGCGGCGTGGAAACCGAAAGTTACGCTCGCGGTGCAGGCACTGAGTGGCGACAAGGATGGTTGGCGCGGAAAGCACGCCTGGCACGCGGTCTTTAATCGCGAAACGGGCGTGGGCGAAGCGGTCGCTCCGATGTTCCACAAGTATGCATACACCAACTTCGTTTACCCGCACGTGAAGGCAACGTTCACCCCCGGCGAGGGTCAAGCCCTCACGTTGCAGGCGGGTCCAATGTTCGCACCCGTCCGCGAGAGCCTCAGCTCCGGGGAGGAGACCGGGCGCGTGCGCGGACTCTACGCGGCAGCGAAGTATAGCCTTGACCTGCAGAAGGTAACGGGTTCGGATTGGCTGAAAGGCGTTGGGCTGGCGTTTACGGGCGAATGGCTCTCGAAGGGCGATGCGTTCGACTCGGGGAGCGACGGCACGGCGGTCTTTGGGCGGATGGAGGTAACCTACCGCTTCTAGTGCGCGGAAAGGAAGGGAAAAACGGGACGCGCCGGGGCTGAGCTTCGGCGCGTTGCCTTTGGGGAAAGAGCGGGGGAGGGGGGAAGCGTTGGCGCGAAGGGGAGCGGGCGGATGTGCTACAATGGGAGAGGTTTTCCGAGAGGGCATTGCTCGATGAGCGGTGCCGTAAACGTTAATAAGGATTAACGGATGTACGACAACGAGAAACGCGAGCACGAGCTGATCATCCGCAACGGTTGGCTTCTGATTCTGATTCCCCTGGCGTTGGGGCTTGGGGGAGGGTATGCCCTGCGGGAAGTGGCGGGGCTTCCTTGTTTGGGAACGGTGTGGGCAGCGGTGTGCGGGGTCTTTGCGCTCTTCATGGTGTGGTTCTTCCGGAATCCCACGCGGGTGGCACCAGCGGGCGAGGAAAACATTGTCTCGGGCGCGGAGGGAACGGTGCGCTCGGTGCAATATGTTACGGAGGACGATGGCTCCCCGGCGAGCGCGGTGGTGAAGGAGTTCTTCCCGGGCGAACGGGCGGTGCGCATCTCGACGTTCCTCTCGCCGTTGCATGTGCACGTGAATCGGCTTTCGATCGGAGGCGTGGTGAAGAAGTGCGAATATCGGCACGGGAAGCACCTGCTCACGATGGATGAGCGTTCGAGCCTGTATAACCAGCACTCGGTGGTGCTGGTGGAGGATCACGATGGGTTGCGGTGCCTGCACAAGCAGATCACCGGGCCGGTGGTGCGGCGGGTGATCTTCTGGCTAAAGGAAGGGCAACCGGTGCGCAGGGGCGGAATCCTGGGCATGATGAAGTTTGGAAGCAGGATGGATATTTGGTTGCCGGCTGACCGGGTGGACGTGTGCGTCAAGCCCGGAGACCCGGTTGTGGCGGGTGAAACGGTGATTGCCCGGCGGAAGGCGAGCCGGAGTTAAGGGGGAGCCATGCGCAAGATTCTGCATGTGAAGAAGCCGACGGCGCACGCGAAGCGCGTGGTGTGCGTAAACGCGATCACCTCGGGTGCGCTTCTGTGCGGGCTGATGAGTGTGCTCTTCTCGGCGTCGGGGAACTTCTATCTCGGGGCGTTGCTGATCCTCGGGGCGATGATCCTGGACGGGATCGACGGGACGATGGCGCGTTGGCTCAAGGCTGAGACGCTCTTCGGGGCGGAGTTCGACACCTTTGTGGACATTACGGCGTTCGGGATCGCTCCGGCGATGCTGGTCTACTTCTATCTCTTCCACGACTTCAGCGCGGCAGCGGGGGCGGGCATTCACCCGGTGGGCGCACTCGTGGGGCTGGCGATTGTGCTTTCGGGAGCGATTCGCCTGGCGCGGTTTAAGGTGGTTGACGAAGACCACGGCATGAGCGGGTACACCGGAATGCCCATTACGGTGAATGCGCTGTGCCTGGCGGGCATCGTGCTCTTTATTGAGGCGTGGAAGCGCGGGTATGGTTTGGCGCATCCCTTGCCGGAGTGGGTTACGCTTCGGGATGGCGGTTGGCTGGCTTGGGTGATGTATGCCAACTGCGTGATTTGTCTGCTCCTGCAGGTCTCGCCCTTTAAGTACCCCAAGCCGACGAATACGCCGATCGGGCAGTTCATCGGGGTGCTGGCATTCTTCGGGCTTTTCATCGGGGCGAAGACGGCGGTAATCAGCTGTTGCTATCTGGTGCCGTTGACGCTCTTCTATATCTATGTGGCACCCTTCTGGTTTGTGGTGAAGAAGCACATTCAGGCGAAGCGGGTGGCGTAAGAGTCTTAAACGCGGTTTGAGAGAGAGTATGAACGTTACTGAGAAGATTCTGAGCTCGCACCTGATTTCCGGAGAACCGGTTGCCGGGAACGAAGTGGGGATACGCATCGACCAGACGTTGACGCAGGACGCAACGGGGACGATGGCGTATTTGCAGTTTGAGAGCATGGGCTTGGAGCGGGTGAAGACGGAGCTCTCGGTAAGCTACGTTGACCACAACACGGTGCAGATCGGCTTTGAGAATGCCGACGACCACGACTACCTTCAGAGCGTGGCGAAGCGTTACGGGGTGGTCTACTCGAAGCCGGGGAACGGCATCTGCCACCAGTTGCACCTGGAGCGGTTCGGCAAGCCGGGGAAGACGTTAATCGGGTCGGACTCACACACGCCCACGGGGGGCGGCTTGGGAATGCTGGCTTTGGGTGCGGGCGGAATCGACGTGGCGGTGGCGATGGGGGGCGGAGCGTACTTCATCGCGTATCCAAAGGTGGTCGGGATACGGCTCACGGGGCATTTGCCCAAGGGCGTCTCGGCAAAGGATGTGATTCTGGCGGTGCTTCGGCGGTTCGGCTCAAAGGGGAACGTGGGCAAGGTCTTCGAATATTTCGGGGAGGCTCTCGCCGAGCTGGACGTGCCAAGCCGGGCAACGATAGCCAACATGGGCGCCGAGCTGGGGGTGACGACTTCGGTCTTCCCCTCGGATGGCGTTACGCGGGCGTTTTTGAAGGCGCAGGGGCGCGAAGCGGATTGGGTGGAGCTGGTGGCAGATAGCGAGCAGTACGACGAAGAGTGGGAGCTGAACCTCTCGACGTTGGAGCCTCTCGCGGCTGCCCCGCACAATCCGGGGAATATCGAAACCGTTGCCGAGCACGCCGGGCAGAAGGTCAATCAAATCATGATCGGCTCGTGCACGAATTCCTCCTATCGCGACATCAAGACGGTCGCGCTCTTGCTGAAGGGCAAGCAGGTGCATCCGGACGTTGAGGTGGGGATTGCGTGCGGCTCGAAGCAGGTGGTGCGCATGCTCGCCGATGAGGGCTTGCTGGGCGAGCTGATTGCTTCCGGGTGCCGGATTTTGGAGAATGCGTGTGGCTTCTGCATCGGGGCGCATATGAGCCCGGCGACGGACGCCGTATGCCTGCGCACGAGCAACCGCAACTTCGAAGGGCGCACGGGCACGCAGTCGGCAAAGGTCTACCTGGTTTCGCCGGAGACGGCGGCAGCCTCCGCGCTCGCTGGGGCGTTCGCCGATCCGCGGAAGCTCGATATGCCGAGGGTAACAGCTCCGGACGCGTTCACGGTGGATGACTCCATGTTCCTCTACCGCGAGACGGCTGGGCAGGGCGTCCCCGGGACGGCGATTGTGCGCGGCCCCAATATCGGGCAGGTGCCTCCGGGTGCGCCTTTGCCCGAAGAGCTGGACGGCGTGGCGACCGTGAAGGTTGGCGACAAGATTACGACCGACCACATTATGCCTGCCGGCGCACGCCTCAAGTACCGCTCGAATATCCCTGAGTACGCCAAGTACGTCTTTGAGCACACCGATCCCGACTTCTATGTGAATGCCGTGGCAAACCGCGACGCCGGGAAGGCGAATGTGATCATCGCCGGGGAGAGCTACGGGCAGGGTTCCTCGCGGGAGCACGCGGCGTTGTGCCCGATGTTCCTCGGGGTGCGCGCCGTGATTGCCAAGAGCATTGAGCGTATCCACCGGGCGAACCTCATCAACTTCGGAATCGTGCCCTTCATCTTCGTTGACCCGGCGGACGCTGCCAAGGTGGCGAAGGGCGACCGCCTGCGGATGGGTTGCCTGCGCAAGGCGATCCAGGGCGAGGGGCTGGTAACGGTTGAAAACCTTTCTCAGAACACGACGTTTAGCGTGAAGGCAGAGCTGTCGGAACGCCAGAAACGCCTCCTCCTTGCGGGCGGACTGCTTGCCGCCGTGGCGCAAGGGCAGGCCTAAAGGAGCGCGACGCACCATGAGCGACGCAGATAAACCCGAGTCCCTCGATTTCGATTTCGCCCCCGCATGGGCGAAGGAATCGGCGGATACGTATGTGAGCCGTTATCAGGGCAAGAATTATGACGAGCGCACCGGGCGCGAGGAGCGTCCGCGTCGGGACGGCTTCCGGGAGCGTCCGCCTCGGCGTGAGGGTGGGCGTCCACCGCGCCGGAGTGAAGAGCGCATGGGCGAGCGGAGAGCACCGAGGCGCGAAGGCACTGAAGCACCGGCGCGGGAGCTTCGTGGCGGGCAGGGGCGTCGCCCCTTCACGCGTCGCGAGCCGGCGGTGAAGCCGTTGGATGCCGAGATTCGGATATTGCCCAATCAGAAGACGCTCGGCTCGATCATGAAGACGCTTCAGGGGACGCACCTGGCGTTCCCCGTCAAGAAGTTCGTCACGATGTTTCTGGAGAACCCGCAGGCGTGCTTGGTGCGCTTCGAGGCGAAGCCCGAAACGGACGTGAAGTTCTGGACGTGCAAGGCGTGCGGGCAGGTGGCTTTGAGTGAAGGCGAGCTCGTCCAGCACATCCTCGCGACGCACATGGGCGACTTCTTCGACGTCTCCGAAGAACCCTGCGAACCGCCCTCGGGCGTCTTCCCGCGTGTAGCGAAGTGCACGCTCACGGGCGAATGGGTCGGCGCACCGAACCACCACAGTTATAAACGGCGTGTGGCGGAGCTGGCGGCGCGTGCGGGGATGTCGGAGCGCGACTACTTGCAGACGCTCGAGATGCATACGGACGCCGAGAGCATTGAGGCTTGGAAGCAATCGGTTACGACGCAGACGGTCTATCGGCGCAAGGCAGCTCCGGTGGCGGAGCCTGCACCCGCCCCCGAGGCAGAAGCTCCGGAAGGGGAAGGCGCACCCGAAGCCGAGGCGAAGCCGAGCACGGATGAACGCCCGGCGTACAATCGCGACCAAGCGGAAGCAATCGTGCGTCAGGAGTTGATGACGTCGCTCATCTCTGCAGTCAAGCACGTCTGCCTGCCGGTTGCGCTCGCCCAGCAGTCGCCCTCGTTGCCTCTGCGCCTGCTCCTGAAGTATACGCTCCGGGACGAACAGCGTTATCCGCGCTCGCTCTTCTTCGCCCTGCGGGGTGCGTTCCGGCACAGGAAGTTTACGGTCTTCCGCGGGAATGATGCGCGGGGACCCGAGTTCGTCGCCAACGTTACGCTGACGCCCTTCACGGCGGAGCACGTGGTTGCCGAGCTTGCTGCCGCGCTTCGATTCGTCTCGGAGCATCCGCTCTGCACGCGAGCGGAGCTTTTGGCGGCACTGAAGAGCGAGTTGCCGGAGTTGGAGCCTGCAGTTCTGGCGCGTCAAATCGCTTTCCTCTTCCAGAAGGGGCACATCGTGGAATACTACAACGGTGTGCTGGCTCTGCCCGAAGAGAATCCGAAGTTCCGCAAGTTGCCCGAGGAGATGAAGCGCGAGCGCGAGCTTGCGGGCGTTGAGGAATCCAAACCCCAGGAGCCGACCGCCGAAGCGCAAACTCCCGAGGAGCCGAAGACTGAAGAAGCACCCGCGCCCGAGGCGAGTGCGCCCGTCGCGAGCGAGCCTGAAGTCGCCCAAGAGGAGGCACCCCATGACGCTGAGTGAAATTGTAAGAGCCGTTAACGGCGAAGTGGCAGAGGGCGCGGCGTGCGAAATCCACGCTATGGCAAGCCTGCTCGAAGCTCGCACGGGCGACATCTCCTTCCTCGCGAATCCGAAGTACGCGCCCCAGATGCATGAGACGCAGGCTTCCGCCGTCTTGGTGGCGAAGGACTACGCAGGCGAAACCTCTGCCGTGCTGATCCGTGTGGACGACCCGAACAAGGCGTTCGCCTCGCTCGCGCCACTCCTGGGGCCCAAGCCCGTTCGGCGCACGCCAGGGATTCACCCCACCGCGGTGATAGGCAAGGACGTCGCCCTCGGGAAGGACGTCTACATCGGCCCGCACACGGTGATTGAAGATGGAGCCTCCATCGGCGACAACACGATAATCGACGGCTTGGTCTTCATCGCGCAAGACGTCCGGATCGGGAAAGCTTGCCACCTCTATCCGCAGGTGAACATCCGCGAGGCGTGCATTTTGGGCGACCGCGTGATCCTGCACGCTGGCGTCAAGATCGGGACGGATGGCTACGGTTACACGGTCGAGATTGGTGCGCAGGGCCCTGTCATCACCAAGGTGCCACAGGTGGGCATCGTGGAGATCGGCAACGACGTCGAGATCGGCTCGAATACGTGCATCGACCGCGCCCGCTTTGGTCGCACCCGCGTCGGCGACAGCGTGAAGATCGACAACCTTGTCCAAGTGGGGCACAACGTGCAGATCGCGCCCTTCGTGGGCATCATCGCCCAGGCGGGGATAGCCGGCAGTGCCAAGATCGAGACCGGTGCCCTGATTTGGTCGCAAGCCGGCGTCTCCGGGCACCTTACCGTGCACGAACGGGCGCAGGTGGCTCCGCAAGCCGGCGTGAAGGAGGACGTCCCGGAAGGCGAATACGTCGCCGGGACTCCCGCGGTGCCGAAGCGCAAGTTCGCCGAGTCGCTCCTCTTCCCGCGCATCCTCGAGAAGCTCAAGCGCAAGGTTGCCGACCTCGAAGCGAAGGTCAAGGCTTTGGAGAAGGCGTAACCCGATGTGGGAGTTCGCCCGGGAGCACTTTGTGGAAATCCTCGACCCGAAGCGCGTGTGTGCGCTCCGGGTTTTCCTGACGCTTGCGCTCGCGCTGGCGTGGCTTCTGACCGTCTTTAATTAAAAGGATGGGCGCGATGGCATTTCGATACCTCTCTGCTGGCGAGTCGCACGGTCCCTGCCTTACGGTGATCGTGGAGGGCGTCCCTGCCGGTCTGCCCCTGAGCGAGGAGCAGATCCGCCTCGACTTGGCGCGCCGACAGCTTGCGACCGGTGCCGGGGGGCGGATGGCGATTGAGACCGACCGCGCTCGGATTCTTTCCGGCGTGATGGCGGGGAAAACCACCGGTGCGCCGATCGCCCTCCAGATCGTGAATAAGGATCACGCCTCGTGGCAGGGCAAAGCCGTCCGCGCCTATACCACCCCTCGCCCCGGGCATGCCGACCTCGCTGCCTGCGTCAAGTACGGTTTCGACGATATCCGCTACGCCTTGGAGCGTTCGAGCGCAAGGGAGACGGCGTGCCGCGTGGCGGTCGGGGCGATCGCTCGCGCCTTCTTGCGCGCTTTCGGGATTGAGGCGTCTTCCTATATAGAATCGCTTGGGAGTGTTCCGCCCTGCGCCGTTCCCCTGGAGGAGGCTCTTGCCTTCGCGAAAGGGTCGGGCGTCTGCGCCCCCTCGCAACCGCAAGAGGAGGCTTTCCGCACCGCGATTGACCAAGCGAAGGGCGCAGGCGAGACGCTTGGCGGTTCAATCGTCTGCGTGGTGAAGGGTCTGCCGGTCGGGCTTGGCTCCTACGTTACGCCCGATCGTCGCCTCGACGCCCGCCTCGGCGCAGCAGTCTTGAGCGTCAACGCCATTAAAGGCGTCGCCTTTGCAGACGCCTTTCGGAACGCTTGCCAGCCGGGAAGCCAGGCGCAGGATGCCATCCTCCTCGAAGGCGGGCACGTTGTCCGCGAGGGGAACCGCTGTGGCGGGCTTGAGGGCGGGATGACCACCGGTCAGCCCCTTATCCTGCGTGCGGCGATGAAGCCTATCCCCACGACCCTGACGCCCCAGCAAAGCATCAACTTCGCCACCGGGCTCCCGGAAAAGACCACCTACGAGCGTTCCGACACGTGCCCCGTGCCCCGGGCGTGTGTGGTCATCGAGAGCGCGGTGCTTATCGAGTTAGCCGGGGCTTTGATTGAACGCTTGGGTGGCGACGCCCTTCCCGAAATGCAAACGCGCTTCAACGCCTTGCCGTCGCCCGACGCCCTGCGCCTTTCCCCCGAGCCGAAGGTCTTCTGGCCCCGACGCGACGCGGAAGACTAACCGCCTTCATGTTCGACGCTCACCTCCACCTCCGCGACCCCCGAATCCTTCCTTATCACTACCGCTACGTCCGGGAGGCGATGGATGCCGGCGTCACGGCGTGCATCGATTGCGCCACGCGCCCAGAGGAGTGGGCTTCGGAAGTGGCGTGTGCGCTAGACGTTACGCCCGCCTACGGCTTGCACCCATGGTTCGCCTCCCTCGCTGTCCCCGATTGGCTCGAACTGCTCACCTGCGTCCTCACGGCTGAGCCGAACGCCCTCGTCGGGGAGATCGGCTTGGACGGTATCCGCCGGGTCGAGGATGGTGGCATGGATCAACGCCGAGTGTTGCAGGCGCAGTTGGAGCTTGCCTCGCGCCTTGGTCGCCCGGTCGTCCTGCACGGAGCGCGGATGTGGGCGCCGCTCTTCCAGTTTCTAGAGCCGTGGGCAAAACGTATCCCCGCCTGGATGCTCCACGGCGTCAGCTTCCCCGTTGAGATGTTGAACGCGCCCTTCTTCCGCGCTGGCAACGTCTGGTTCGGCATTGGTGGCGGGCTCCTCTCCTCCGGAGCCAAACATCTCCCCGCGCTCGTCTCCGCACTCCCGGAAGATCGCCTCCTCGTGGAGACCGATTCGCCCGACCGCTTCCCCGTCGGTGGCGAGCCTTTGGTCTTGGGGCAATACCACGCGCTCTACAATCAGCCCGCCAATCTGACAAACGTCCTGCACGCGCTCTCCCGTCTTCGCGCCGTGCCCTTCGATGACCTCTGCGCCCTCACGGAGCGCAACGCCCGCGCCTTTATCGCCGGTGGCATCGCGCACTAACGCCCTTCGCGCCGGGAAAGTGCTACAATTCCCGCTATGAAAACTCCGCTTAAGCTCCTCTCTCTCGTTCTTGGCGTTGTCATCCTCGTGGCTGGTGGCTATGCCTTCGGGCGCATCTCTGCCCAACGCACCCCCGCCCCCGCTCAAGAGCCGGAGGTTGCACCGCGCACTGCTTCCACGCCTTCGAACCAAGACGCCCTCGCGCTCTCTAAGGCTCTCTCCGAAATTGACGCCCTGAAAGCCGAGCGCAAGACCTTGCAAGACGCCCTCGCAGCTCAACAAGCCCAGACCCCCGAGCAAGCCCAACAGGGCGAACAGCCCCGGCGTCGTTCCTGGCAGGAGCGCATGGAGGAGATGAAGAAGAACGATCCGGAGCGTTACAAGGCGGAGATGGAGCGTCGCGAGCGGTTCATGAATGAGATGGCGCAGGCGCGGACGGAGCGCGCCAACTTCTTGGACGACATCGATACGGACTTGCTCTCCCAGGAGCAGAAGCAGGTTCACGCGCAGTACGTCGCCACCCTTGCCAAGCAGGACGCCTTGGAGCAGGAGTTCCGCAAGCACATGGAAGCGGGCACCCAGCCTACCGAAGAACTTCAAACCGCCATGCGCGAGACGCGGGACGCCATGCGCTCCCTGCGCGACGCCGAGCGTTCGGCTCTCCTGAGCGCGATCGCCACCTCCATGGGGCTTTCGGGCAACGCCGTTTCCGACTTCTCGGAGTTGGTTACCGACGTCTTTTCTGCCACCAGCGGGTTCCCCGGCAGGATGCGTGGCGCACAACCGCCCCCGCCTCAGCCCGCGCAGTAATCCCTTTTCCGACTACCCGGCTTGGCGAACGAGCGTTGCCAAACGCCCGGCGAGCGTTGTCTGCCTTCGAAGATCCGCCTCCGCGTGCAGGGCAATCCAAACCGCCTTCGACGACCCGATGACGACCACCAGCTTCTTCCCGCGGGTGATCGCCGTGTAGAGGAGGTTCTTGCGCAGGAGCTTGAAGTGCTGCGTGTGGAGGAGAACAATAACGGCGGGATACTCGCTCCCCTGCGACTTGTGGATGCTCGTGGCGTAGGCGAGGGTCAGCTCGTCAAGCTCGTCTTGCTTGTAGAGCACGCTGTGCCCGTCGAAATCCGCCAGCAAGGTGTGCGCCTCCGGGTCAATATCTAGCACGAACCCGATATCGCCATTGTAGACATCCTTATCGTAGTCGTTCATCACCTGCATGATCCGATCCCGCGCCCGGAATGCCGTCGACCCGCGATAGAGTGCTTCGCCCGAGGGATTGAGGGCTTGCTGAATGCAGGCGTTGAGCCGGTCTGTTCCCAGATCGCCCTTGCGCATGGGCGTGAGGAGCTGGATGTCGCGCAGGGGGTCAAAGCCGAAACGCGCCGGGATGCGCTTGAGGAGCATATGCAGCGTCATCGCCTGAATCCGCTCCGGGTCTTGCGCTTCCATAAAATAGAAGTCGCTCTCCTGCCCTGCCGCGGGCAGTTCAAAGTTCTCCCCGGCATTGACGTGGTGGGCGTTGCGCACAATGTATCCCGTCTGATCCTGCCGGTAGATGGTCGTGAGGCGGTTACACGGCACCACGTCCGAAGCAATCAAATCCCCCAACACATTCCCCGCCCCGACGCTCGGGAGCTGGTCGGTATCGCCCACGAAGACCAGCACCGCCGCGTTCGGCAGAGCCTCCAAGAACCGACGCGTCAGCGAAGCATCCAACATCGAGGACTCATCGACAATGAACACATCCCCCGGAAAGGGATTTCCCGCCCCGTAAGCGAAGCTCCCGGTCTGCGGTTGGAAGCGGAGCAGACGGTGAAGCGTCGTTGCCGTAAACCCCGTCGACTCCGTCATGCGCTTTGCCGCTCGCCCCGTCGGTGCCGTGAGGAAGACGCGGAGCCTCCGCGCCGAGAAGATCTCAGCCAGGGCGCGGATAATCGTGGTCTTGCCCACGCCCGGCCCGCCCGTGATAATCGAGACCTTCGAATCAATCGCCGTCTGCAACGCCCGCCACTGCGCGGAAGCCAAGGTAATCCCAATCCGCTTTTCTGCCCACTCCACCGCCTTCGCCGAGGCGATGGGGCGGAAGGCGCAGGGCGTCTTCAGGAGCGTGGCAATGCGCCCGGCAATCGAAACCTCATCGGCGTAATGC
This sequence comes from Agathobacter rectalis, assembly GCA_963608725.1. GTDB lineage: Bacteria > Verrucomicrobiota > Kiritimatiellia > RFP12 > DVOR01 > Spyradenecus. Next base: position 12,971 of record CAVDHG010000014.1, read on the forward strand.
CCGGCAAGGTAGACGCGGTCGTCTTCCAGCACCACCACTTGCCGTTGCGCGTCCACGCTCAAAGCTTCGGCAAGGCGTTCGACCGGTATCCCGAGCATATCGTTTGCCAAGAGCAGGAGTTCGGACTGCTTGAGATAGACGTGCCCGCTCTCCTCGGCTGCCGTCTTCAAACAGTGGAGCAGCCCCGCCTCAGCGCGGAGCGGAGCCTCCTTCGCAATCCCCATCCGGAGCGCGATCTGGTCAGCCGTAAGAAACCCAATCCCGCGAACGTCCTCCGCCAGCCGGTACGGGTTACGCTTCACAATCGCAATCGCGTCCGCGCCATACTGCCTCCAAATGCGCGCCGCCTGCCCAATGCCAATCCCCTGCGACTGCAAGTAGATCATCGTCTCGTGGCTTTGCCGCTGTTCGCTCCACGATCGGCGAATCTCCGCGCACTTCTTCGCGCCCACCTTCGGCACCTCGCGCAGACGGTCGGGGCGCGTGTCCAGAATATTGACCGTGTCCGTCCCGAACCGCGCCACGATCGCTTCGGCGAGCTTGGGCCCGATCCCGCGAATCATCCCGCTGGAGAGAAACCGCTTAATCCCTTCCACCGACGTGGGTGCCACGCAGGTGAGCGTATCGGCGCGAAACTGTCGCCCGAACCGCGCATCCTCGATCCACCGCCCCTGCGCCGTGATCTCCTCGCCCGGCCAAATCGTCGCGCACTTGCCCACCACGGTAACGCGCCTTGAGTCGCGCTCATACTCCGCCACCGGGCGCACCGAGAGCACGGTATACCCCGTCTCCTCGTTGCGGAAGACCACGCTCTCAATCGTCCCCGTAACCCGCTCGCTTGGCGTTTCGCTCGTCATGATTGCACGACTTCCAGCAAGCGTTCGAAGTCCGCCTCCCGGAGCGCGGCGGTGAGGGAAAAGCGCAACCGCGCCGTCCGCTCCGGCACTGTCGGCGGGCGGATGGGCAGCACGTAGAACCCGGCTTCCCGGAAACGCGTCGCCTGCTTAAGTGCCTCTTCATTCCCCCCAATCAGATAGGGGACAATCTGCGAAGCACTCGCGCACGCCACGCCTTTGGCGCGAATGGCGTCCGCGAGGCGTTGCCCCATGCTGAGCACGTGCCTGCGCTTCTCACCCATCTCCGGCAAGTACTCCAAGACAAACCGCGTCCACGCCAGGTTAATCGGAGGCAGAGCCGTGGTGAAGATGAAGGGGCGCACCTTGTTCACCAGCATTTGGCGCACGAGCTTCGAGCAAATCACATACGCCCCCATCGAGCACCACGCCTTCCCGAGCGTCCCAATTAAGAGGTCAATCTGGTCGTGTACCCCCTCGGCATGGGCGCACCCCAAGCCCGTCTCCCCGAAGACGCCCACTCCGTGCGCCTCATCGAGATAGAGCAACACGTTCGGGAAGTCGCGCTTGAGAGCGACGAGTGCCTGCAAGTCCACCCGATCGCCATCCATCGAAAAGACGCTCTCGGTCATGAGGAAGACGTCGTCGTAATCCTTCGCGTGGCGTTCCAGGAGGGCGCGGGCGTGGGCGAGGTCGTTATGCCGGAAACGGAAGAAGGTGCACCCCGAAGCGCGAATGCCGTCAATCATGCTCGCGTGGCAGAGCTTATCGGCAAGCACGAGACTCCGCTTCCCGGCGAGTGCCGGCAGAATCCCCGTATTCGCATGGTAACCGGAGCCGAAGACGAGTGCTGCTTCCGCGCCATACGCCTGCGCGAGTGCCTCCTCCAGGCGCAGAGCCTCCGGCGTGTTGCCCGTGAGCAGACGCGAGCTCGCCGCGCTCATCAGCCGCGACGAGGCTGGGAGCGAATCGAAAAACTGCTCAAGCAGTTCCCGATCCTCAAGGAGACCGAGGTAGTCGTTGCTTGAAAGATTGATGATGTTGCGGGGCGACGCCGGAAGCTCGCGCAAGCTCCCGGCTTGGCGTAGCACCCCGAGCGTTTCCTCCAACCGCGTGCGAAAGTCCATGCCTTCAGTGTAACACAAGCTCCTTCACGCTCGCAGGCTCTCTCGGGGTGCGCCCCGCGTTGGCTACATCGCCATGCGGTACGCCCCAACCTTGAGGATGTGCGGCTCGCCACGCGTCTCTTCAATCACCACGCGCAGGGCGGATGCCGTTTCGCTCTTCGGCAGACGGATGATCCGCTTGTGCCCGATCGTCGTTGCCGTGGCAATCGTCTTCCACGCCTCCGAGCCTGGCTCTTGGATCTCTACGCGGAACCGCTCTACCAGCTGTCCGAACGCGATATTCTCCTGCACCACCACCGTGTCGAAGGTAATCGGCTTGATGGGTTTGAACGCCGTTTGCCCCGGCTTCACCTTCCCGAGGAGGTTGCGCGTAAAGGTCTTCCGGAGCACCTGCCCAAATTGCTTGAGGAGCGCAACGTCGTCGGCGTCGAGCTTACCGGAAGCCGTCGGGGGCACGTTGAGGAGGAGCACCGCGTTGTGCCCCACCGAGCGCAGGTAAATATCCATGAGTTGCGGGAGCGTCTTGAGCCAGTTATCCGGCTTCCCGCTCGAGAACCACCACCGGCGGATCGAAACGTCGCACTCCGCCGGATACCACACCCACGCGTCCGCCGCAAGGACGTTTTCGAGAGCTCCGAGCGTGGGGGCTTGCGCGTTGAAGCCCTGCTCCGTGGAGAGAGCCTTGAGTGCCATGTCCTTGTCGTCGAAGTGGTACGCCTCAAACCCCTTCTCAACCGCTTTGTTGTCGATGCTAGATGTGGGCAGGACGCTCCACTCGCTCTCGCGGGCGAAACCCGATTCGTTCCCCACCCAGCGCACGTCCGGACCCGACACCGCGATGACGCAGTTCGGATTGCGCTTGCGGATGGTCGCGTAGAAGCGTGCCCAGTCGTAGACCTGACGCTTGCCGTTGGGTCCTTCCCCGCACGCGCCGTCAAACCAGATTTCGTCAATCGGCCCGTAGTTATCGAAGAGCTCGTTGAGTTGCCCCACGAAGAAGTCGTTGTACTCCGGCGTGCCGTAGCTCGGCTCGTGGCGATCCCACGGCGAGAGGTAGAAGCCCACCTTGATGCCCTCCGCCCGGCACGCTTGGGCGAACTCTCGGCAGACGTCGCCCTTGCCGTTCTTCCAGGGGGAGGAGGCGACGGAGTGCTTCGTGAGCTTGCTTGGCCACAGACAGAAACCGTCGTGGTGTTTCGCGGTGAGGATCGCGAGCTTGAACCCTGCCGCCTTGACGGAGCGGATCCACTGACGGCAGTCGAGCGTGGGCGGGTTGAAGAGTTCGGGCGATTCCTTACCGGTTCCCCACTCGCGCTGGGTGTAGGTGTTGATGCCGTAGTGGAAGAAGGCGGTCAATTCATACTTTTGCCAGGTGATCTGACGCTTATCGGGGCGCACGGCGGCGATTTTGGCGAGCTTGGCGCGGTCGGCTTCACTGAGTTTGGAGGGCACCAGCCCTTCGGCGAAGGCAACCGCGCTAACCAGCGCAAGGCACACGGACAGGAACTGTTTCATACTATAGACCTCTTAACTTTCCACATCCGCCCGTGTATTCTACAGAACCGCCCCTCCCATTTCTACCATAACTTCCTCCCTCCTCCCCCTGCATACTCCACAACACACCCCCTCCCAACCGCGATCCCCCTCCCTCCGCACCGCGATCGACCCAATCTCGGTGCGGACAGACCCCAAACTCGGTTGCGGGGGAGTTATGAACACGCCCTTGGACGGTTTTGCAT
>CAVDHG010000015.1:0-16568 GCA_963608725.1 Agathobacter rectalis
GCACATCCCTTTTCCCTGTAAGTCTTTAGCGCGAAAAAGGTGCGAATCGCCCAACGAAAACTCAAGCACTTATGCAATTCCGCCCGCACCTCTCCCGAAAATCCCCCCGCAACCGCGTTCCCCCTCTCTCCGCACCGCGATCGGGTCAATCTCGGTGCGGAGACCGGTCAATCTCGGTTGCGGGGGTGGAGGAAAAAAAGAACGTCTTGCGGAGGAGCAAGACGTTCGGGTGAAAAGGAGGAGAAAAGGAAGAGTTAGGTGTTGGGGAGGGAGGGGAGGTGGAGGTGGGCGAGGACTTCGCGGGCAGCGCGACGCCCTTCCGCCAAAGCGCGGACAACCAAGGTTGGACCCAGCACGCAGTCGCCACAGGCAAAGACCTTCCCTTCGGCGTCCGAGGACTTGAGGAGGGGTCGCTCCGGATTCCGAGGGAGGGCTTCGAGGAGTTCCTTAGGGATGCCCGTAAAGCCCATTGCGATGAGGACGAGGTCGGCATCCAAGGTGCGCTCGCTTCCCGGTTCGGCTTCAAAGCGCAGGGGTTTACCGAGGGGCGAAAGCGTCCAGCGCACGGAGCGCATTTGAACGCCGGTTACGTGCCCCGCGTCTCCGAGGAATTGCAAGGTTTCCACATTCCAAAGGCGTTCGCAACCCTCCTCGTGGCTGGAGGAGGTGCGCAGTTTCCACGGCCAGCGTGGCCACGGGGTGGAGGCGGAGCGTTCGGTCGGGGGCTTGGGCAGGATTTCCACCTGCGTTACGGCGAGGGCACCCTGACGGTTCGCGGTGCCCACGCAGTCGCTCCCGGTGTCGCCACCGCCGATGACGAGGACGCGTTTGCCCTTGGCGGAAATGGGGGCTTCAGGGAGGTCGCCCGCCAAGGTGCGGTTCTGACCCTTGAGGAAGTCGAGGGCGAAGTGGATACCGGCGAGGTCGCGTCCGGGGACAGCGAGGTCGCGGGGGACGGCGGTGCCGATTGCCCAGATGACGGCGTCATGCCGTTTGGCGAGCCATTCGGGCGAGACGTCTTTGCCGACTTCGGTGCCGGTAACGAAACGGATGCCCTCGGCTTCCATGAGCGCGATACGCCGAGCGACGATTTTCTTGGAAAGCTTGAAGTCGGGGATGCCGTAGCGCAAGAGACCGCCGGGGGCGCGGTCGCGCTCGTAGAGGGTTACGGTGACTCCGGCGCGGTTCAGCTCCTCGGCGGCAGCTAGCCCGGCGGGACCAGAACCGACGATGGCGACGCGTTTGCCGTTGCGCTTTTCGGGGATGACGGGCGTTACCCAGCCCTTCTCCCAAGCGAGGTCGGAGATGTACCGCTCCAGGGCGCGGATGGCGACAGGCTCACCGCCGTCCATGCCCCGCGTGCAGGAGCCTTCGCAGAGGGCAGGGCAGATGCGCGCCGTAAACTCAGGGAAGAAGTGGGTTTTGGAGAGGAGGGCGTAGGCGAGGGGGTCGTTGCCTTCGCGGAGGGCGGCGTTGGTCTCGGGGACAACGTTAGCCAAGGGGCAGCCCATGCCGTGGCAGAAGGGGACACCGCAGGCAAGGCACGCCTGGGGTTCGCAGCGCACGGCGTCCTCGGCGAGGGGGACTTCCACCTCCTGCCAGTCGCGGATACGTTCATTGATGGGGCGATAGTGAGCCATTGTCCGACCTCCTTTTAGGCGTTCTGCGAGGCGCGTTCGAGGGCGCGACGGTACTCCACGGGGAAGACCTTGACGAAGCGCGGGAGCCAACCGGCGAGGTCTTGCAGGATGCGCCGAGCCTTGGGGCTACCGGTCGCGGCGAGGTGCGCCTCCAGGAGGGCGCGAAGTTCGTCGGCACTCGGGGTGCCGGGGGTGATGTTCTCAAGGTCGATGTGCCCGAGGTTGCACCGCAAGTCGAAGTCGCCCGATTCGTCGAGGACGTATGCCAAGCCCCCGGTCATGCCGGCGGCGAAGTTGTCGCCCACCGTGCCCAGCACGAGGACGCGACCGCCCGTCATGTACTCGCAACCGTGGTCGCCCGTGCCTTCGCAGGTCAGGGTGGCGCCGGAGTTGCGGATGGCAAAGCGTTCGCCGACCTGCCCGCCGATGAAGATGCGCCCGGAGGTGGCACCGTAGCCAATGACGTTCCCGGCGGCGACGTTCGCTTCCGGCTCGAAGCCCTCGCGCTCCTGCGGGCGAACGATGATCGTGCCCCCGGAAAGTCCTTTGCCGACGTAGTCATTCGCCTCGCCCTCGAGGTCGAGGGTAACGCCACCGGTGAGGAACGCGCCGAGGCTCTGCCCCGCCACGCCCTGCAAGTGGATGTGGAGCGCACCCTCGGGCAAACCGGCTTCACCCTTCCGGGCGGCGATCTCTCCGGCAAGCCCGGTGCCGATGGAGCGGTCGACGTTGTGCACGGCGATGGGCTTCGTCTCGATGGCTTTCCCGGCGTTGAGGGCGTCGACCCCGCCGAGAGCCGGGATGAGCACCTGGCGATCGAACACGCCGGCAGGCTCCTGGGGTGCCACCGGCTCCTCGCCGGGCGGGACGGCACGGGAGAAGAGCGAGGCGAAGTCCAGCCCCTGCGTCTTGAGGGTTTCGGCGGAGGCGTTGATGCTCAGGAGGTCGGCGCGCCCGACGGCTTCATCGAGGCTGTGCAAGCCCAGAGAGGCGAGGAGCTCGCGGGTCTCCTGCGCCACGAAGCGGAGGAAGTTGATAATGTACTCGGGCTTCCCAGCGAAGCGTTTGCGAAGCTCGGGATCCTGCGTGGCGACGCCTGCCGGGCACGTATTGCTGTGGCACTGGCGCATCATCACGCACCCCAGGCAGACGAGGATCGTGGTCGCGAAGCCGAACTCCTGCGCACCGAGGAGGGCACCGATCACAACGTCGCGCCCGGTCTTGATCTGTCCATCGACCTGCAGGCGGACGCGTCCGCGCAGGCGGTTGAGCACGAGCGTCTGGTGCGTCTCGGCAAGCCCAAGCTCCCAGGGCAGACCGGCGTGGTGAATACTGGAGAGCGGCGAAGCACCCGTCCCGCCATCATGCCCGGCAACGAGGATCACGTTGGCGTGCGCTTTGGCAACGCCGGCGGCGATGGTGCCGATGCCGACCTCCGAAACCAGCTTCACGGAGACACGCGCCTCGGGGTTCACCGTGCGCAGGTCGTAGATCAGCTGGGCGAGGTCTTCGATGGAGTAGATGTCGTGATGCGGGGGCGGAGAGATGAGGGTCAGACCCGGAAGCGCGTGGCGAATCTTGGCGACGAAGGCGTCGACCTTATGCCCGGGGAGCTGTCCGCCCTCGCCGGGCTTCGCGCCCTGCGCCATCTTAATCTGCAAATCCCGAGCGTGGCGCAGGTAGTCCGCCGTAACGCCGAACCTTCCGGAGGCGATCTGCTTGATGGCACTGCCCAGCTCGGTGCCGAAACGCTCAACGTTCTCACCGCCTTCGCCGGAGTTGCTCATCGCGCCCAAGGCGTTCATGGCTTTGGCGATCGTCTCATGCGCTTCGGGGCTGAGGGAGCCGAGGCTCATCGCGCCGGAGACAAAGTGCTTGACGATGCTCTCGACGCTCTCCACCTCCTCCAGCGGAATCGCCTGCGTGGGGCGGAACGCGAAGAGCCCGCGCAACGTGCACAGGTGGTGCGCCTGGTCGTCGATAGCGTGCGAATACCGCTTGAAGCTCGCGTAATCCTCCTCGCGCACGGCTTGACGGAAGTCGGCGAGAGCCTGAGGCGTCCAGAGGTGGCGTTCGCCATCGGCGCGATAGCGGTGCTCGCCACCCACGTCGAGCGCGGCGAGTTGCGCACCGGGGAGAGCGGGAACTCCAAGCGGCGTCTCCTGCGAAGCATTCCGGCGGTTGGCGTCGGCAGCAATCGTGTCCAGCCCGATACCGCCGATGCGGCTCACGGTGCCGGGCAGATAGTTCTGCACCAGCTCTTCGCCAAGCCCCACCGCCTCGAAGATCTGGCTCGAGCGGTAGGAGCGCAGGGTGGAGATGCCCATCTTCGACATCACCTTCAGGATGCCCTTGCACACGGCGCGGATGTAGTTGCCCGTCGCAGTAACGGGGTCATTGCCCGTGAGCCCGCGAGCCGAAAGGTTCGCCACGGTGGCGAGAGCCAGGTAGGGGTGAATCGCAGTCGCGCCATAACCCAAGAGCAGGGCAAAGTGCATGACTTCGCGCACCTCGCCGGATTGCACAATCAGCCCCGTCTCGGAGCGGACGCCTGCTCGCGTCAGGGCGCGATTAACCGTCGCCACCGCCAGCAGGGAGGGGATCGGAGCCTCGCACGCCTTGAGCGCACGATCCGTCAGAATGATTAAGCGGTGCCCGCGCACGGCGACTTCTACCGCCAGCGAAGCGAGCTTCTCCAAAGCCTGTGCGAGCGCGGCGCCATCGCCCCCCGCCGGAAACGCCATCGAGAGCGTAACGGGGCGGAACTCCTCCGCGCCCACCTTGCCCAAGTGCTCCAGCTCAGCATCGGTGAGAACGGGGCGACGCATCTTGATGAGCCGGGCGTGGGCGGGCGTCTCGGCGAGGATGTTCGCCTTGTTGCCCACGTAGGTCATGAGACTCATTACGGAAGATTCGCGGATGGGGTCAATCGGCGGATTGGTAACCTGCGCGAAACGCTGCTTGAAGTAGTCGAAGAGGAGGCGCGGCTTACCGGAGAGCACGGCGAGGGCGGCGTCGTTACCCATCGAGCCGGTCGGCTCCTGACCATCGGCTGCCATCGGGCGCAGGATGGCGGAGACGTCCTCGCGGGAGTAACCAAACCGCCGCTGCTGCGCCGTCAGATTCTCCGGGACAGCTTCGGGCGCGGTCTCGCGGAAGAGACCATCTACCGTGATCCGATTTTCCTCAACCCACCGCCGGTACGGCTTCTGCCGAGCGAGGCGGCTCTTAATCTCCGCGTCGCCCAAGATCCGATGCGCTTCCAAGTCGAGCCAGAGCATTTCGCCGGGGCGCAACCGCCCATGACGCTCCACCGCCTCGGGCGGAATATCCAGCACGCCGGCTTCAGACGCCAAGACAAAGGTGCCATCCTTGCAGAGCGTGTAACGCGCCGGACGCAACCCGTTGCGGTCAAGCATCGCGCCCGCCCGAACGCCGTCGGAGAACGCCACGGCTGCCGGGCCATCCCAAGGCTCCATGAGCGCGGAGTGATACTCAAGGAACCCGCGCACGTCGTTGCCCATGTGGTGGGTGGGACCCCACGCCTGCGGGATGAGCATCGCCATCGCGTGAGGCAACTCGCGTCCCGCGAGCACCAGCAATTCCAGCATATTATCCAAGCACGCAGAGTCCGACTGACCCGGCGCGACCAGTGGCAGGCACCGCCCCAGAGCCTCGCCGAAGAGCGGACTCTCAAACCCGCTCTCCCGCGCTTGGAGGGCGTTGAGGTTACCACGCAAGGTGTTGATCTCGCCATTGTGCGCCAGGAAGCGGAAGGGCTGGGCGAGGTTCCAGGTGGGGAAGGTGTTCGTGCTGTAACGCTGGTGGGCGAGGACGAGGGGCGAAGCGAACGCCTCATCGCGCAAATCCGCATAGAAGGCGTCCAGCTGATGCGCCAGAAGCAACCCTTTATAGACCACGCTCCGGGAGGAGAAACTGCACACGTAAAGCTTCTCGCCGAACGCCTTCTCCAATTGACGACGCGCCACGAAGAGCTTCCGCTCCAAGGCGTCCCCCACCAAAGATTCCTTCCCTGCGGGCGCGACAAAGAGCTGCCGGATGCGCGGGCACGTCTCGCGAGCCGAACGCCCGATGGCTTCCACGTCCACCGGCACCTCGCGCCACGAAAGCACGCGCAAGCCCTCAGCCTTTAAGGTCTTTTCAATGTCCTTCTCTTGACCCACGCCCCCGAAGAGCATGGCAACGGCGTACTCGCCACGCGGAGGCAACCCCTTGACGCACGCACGGAAGAAGGCGTCGGGCATCGCAGTTAAAATCCCTGCGCCGTCGCCCGTCTCCGGGTCCCAGCCCGCCGCGCCACGGTGCGTTAAGCGCCGCAACACCTCCAAGCCCTGCTCGACAATCTTATGACTGGGGCAGTTGTTCAAATTCGCCACCATGCCCACGCCACAGGCGTCGTGCTCATTCTGGGGATTATAAAGTCCCTGCTGGGGAGGGAAACCCGGTGCGGAGGTTGTCATGGTTCGTCCGTCCTTTTTCATACGCTCATCCATTCCCACCTTTTGCAAGAGCCGTGCCAAAGTCCTAACCCAACCTCATTTCCCAAAAATCAGATTCCAGAGCCGGGAGAGCCTTTTACAAAAATGTAAAACCCAGGGGTCAGTTTTACAAAAATGTAAAACCGGGAACCGGGGAGAGGTGAGACGGAAACCGGGGAGACACGAACCGGGAACCGGGAGTCTCCGCACCGCGATCGAGGTGTGTCCGCACCGCGATCGACTCGTCTCCGGTTCGCGTTTCACTCGAACGCGGTGCGGACGCAAAAACCCTACAGCCGAGCGGACTCCAGAAAACGACTCAAAAACGACGTTTTTTGGGTTCTTTTTGGCGTTTTTCGCGCTTCTTGAAAAACCGGCACCGGCGTTTTACAAAAATGTAAAAGTCCTCACCCCGGAAAAGGGCTTCGGACGCGTCGGAAAAGAAGTCTTATAGTATAAGGTAGAAGGGAGGGCGGAAAATTTCAGAAAAAGGAATCGCGCTTGGGGTTTTGGCACGCCTCTTGCATTTGGAGGTGTTCTCGGAATTCTTCTTTCTGGGAACGCCTTTCGACCAGTAAACCTCGGAGAAGACATGGACAACACGGACATCGAATACGGCGCGGACGTTTTCAACGAGAACGTGATGCGCGAGTTTCTTGCCAAGGACACGGTGGAGAACCTCCTCCACACCATTCATGACCACACCCCGTTGGATCCCTCGATTGCCAACGACGTGGCGCATGCCATGAAGCAGTGGGCAATGGCTCGCGGCGCGACGCACTTCACGCACTGGTTCCAACCGCTCACCGGAAGCACCGCCGAGAAGCATGACGCCTTCTTCGAGCCGACCGGTGTGGGTCAGACGATTGCCCGCTTCTCTGGCAAGAACCTCATCATGGGCGAGCCGGACGCTTCGAGTTTCCCCTCGGGCGGTCTGCGTTGCACCTTTGAGGCTCGCGGATACACGGCTTGGGACGTTACCAGCCCGGCATTCATCAAGCGTCATGCGAATGGTGCGACCCTCTGCATTCCGACCGTCTTCTGCTCCTACACCGGCGAAGTGCTCGACAAGAAGACGCCGCTCCTGCGCTCCATGCAGGCGATGGAGAAAGCGGTTCGCAAGCTGATGGCTTGCTTCGGCGAAAAGGGCGGGCACGCGGTCTGCACGCTCGGACCCGAGCAAGAGTATTTCCTCATTGACAAGCAGTATTACCTCAAGCGTCCCGACCTCATTCAGTGCGGGCGCACGCTCTTTGGCGCACCTCCGCCCCGCCATCAGCAGCTGGAGGATCACTACTTCGGCTCCATCCGCCCGCGCATTATCGCGTTCATGGAAGACGTGGAGCGCGAACTCTGGAAGCTGGGCATCCCTGCCAAGACGCGCCACAACGAAGTGGCTCCGGCGCAGTTCGAGCTCGCTCCCATGTTCGAAGAGCTGAACCTCGCCGTTGACCACAACATGCTCACGATGGAAGTGCTGCGGAACGTTGCCGAGCGTCACGGGCTGGTCTGCCTCCTGCACGAGAAGCCCTTCGCTGGCGTCAACGGCTCGGGCAAGCACAATAACTGGTCCGTTGCCTACAACGGCAAGAACCTCCTCGATCCCGGCAAGAACCCGCAAGAGAACGCGATCTTCCTCTCCGTGCTCGCGGCGGTGATTCGCGCTATCGATTTGCACGCGGACATCCTGCGCGCTGCCACTGCCGGCGCGGGCAATGATCACCGCTTGGGTGCCAACGAAGCACCGCCCTCGATCATCTCGATCTTCCTGGGCGAAGAGCTTGCCGGCGTCATCGACCGCTTGGAGAAGGGCTCGTCTGCCAAGAGCGGGAAGACCTCGACCCTCCGCGTGGGCGTCGACACGTTGCCTCCCCTGCCTCGGGATACGACCGACCGCAACCGGACGTCCCCCTTCGCCTTCACGGGCAACAAGTTTGAATTCCGCGCACCGGGTTCGAGTCAGAACTGCGCGGGCGTGTGCATGGTGCTCAATACCATCGTGGCAGAATCGCTCTCCACGATTGCCGACGCCATCGCCAAGCTCCCGAAGGCTAAGTTCAACGAAGGGTTACAACGCATCATCCAGGCTGTGATAAAGGATCACAAGCGCGTGATCTTTAATGGCGACGGTTACTCCGCCGCGTGGGTCAAGGAAGCCGCCAAGCGCGGACTCCCCAACCTGCGCACCACGCCCGACGCGCTCGCGCCCATGCTCTCCAAGGTCAACCTCGACCTCTTCGAGAAAGAGGGTGTGCTCATGCCCACGGAGATGAAGAGCCGGTACGACGTCTTCATGGAGGAGTACGAGCGCAAGGTTACCATCGAAGGGCGCGTGGCGTTGGAGATGGCTCGGAGCATGATCGAGCCTTCGGCAACGGCAGAGTTCGGCTCCGTCTGCAAGGCGGTAGCCTCCGCCAAGACCGCCGGCGTCTCCGCTGGAGTCAAGGGCATTAAGGACGTTGCCAACACGCTCGGCAAGGGTCTCGACGAAGTGCACGCGCAGTGCGCAGCGTTGGAGAAGGCTCTCACCAAGAAGCCCGCCGACATCCTCAAGGCTATGGCGAAGCTGCGTGCAGCAGTCGACAAACTTGAGGAAGACGTTGACGACGCTCGCTGGCCGCTTCCGAAGTATCGGGAGATGCTCTTCATCTACTAACCTCCGGTTCGCCGGAACGGGACGCACGCGATGTCAGACCCCCTCAAGCATGAATGTGGCGTGGCTCTCCTGCGCCTGAGGAAGCCCCCCGCGTATTACGCGAAGAAGTACGAAACCGCTTCGTATGGCTTCCAAAAGGTCGCGCTTATGCTCGAAAAACAGCATAACCGCGGGCAGGACGGAGCAGGGCTAGCCAGCCTTCACCTCACGCCACAGCAGGGCAGAAGCTGTTATGACATCGAGAAGTCCGTGGCGCAATTACCCCTCGCCGACCTCCTCACGCGTTGCGGTAACCGCCTTTCCGAAGACCCCCTCGCCTTTCGCGGGGAGGTCTTTCTCGGTCATCTGCGCTACGCCACGTTCGGACGGCACGACCTCGCTGCCTGCCACCCCTTCGTGCGCGAAAGCGCGTTCCTGGATCGCCTGCTTCTCATGGCGGGCAACTTCAACTTGACCGACACGCAGGACCTCTTAGAGATGCTCGCCAAGAGCGGGCACCACTTGCCGAGTCGGGCGGATGGCGCGGTGATCTTGCAGTGCATTGCCCACGCCTTGGAGCGGGAGCTGACGCAGTTTGGCGCGTTCCGCGGGCTGGCACCGGTGCTCAAGAGCGCGGCGGAGAAGTTCGACGGCGCGTTCGTGCTCTGCGGGATGACGGGAGACGGCACGGCGTTCGCCCTACGCGACGCGAACGGGATTCGCCCGGCGTGGTATTACTTCGACGACGAAGTCGCCACCGTTGCCTCCGAGCGTCCGGCTATTCAGGCGGCGTTCGACTGCGCCACGGGCGACGTCCATGAGTTGCCTCCCGGCAAGGCGTTGCTCATTCACCCCGATGGCGGGGTTGAGATTGCCGATTGCCTGGAGCCGAAACCGCGCCGGGCGTGCGTCTTCGAGCGGATTTACTTCTCGCGAGCGAACGACGCCGAAATCCACGCCGAGCGTAAGCACTTAGGGCACGCGCTGGTGCCTCAGGTGGTGCGGGCGTTGGGCGGGGACTTGGAGAACGCCTTCGTCAGCTACATCCCGAACTCCGCGCAGGTTTGCTTCCACGGTTTGCTCGAGGCGTTGCTCGGGGTGGCTCTCCACGACGGGCACACCGTGCGGTTCGGACAGATCGCCGTGAAAGACGCGAAGTTCCGGACGTTTATCTCCGACGTGCAGGCGCGTAAAGAGCTTGCCATGCACGTCTACGATGTTACTTACGGGTTGGTGCGCCCCGGCTCGGATACGCTCGTGGTGCTCGATGACTCCATCGTGCGCGGAAACACGATGCGCCGAGCCATCCTGCCGATCCTCGACCGGCTTTCGCCCAAGAAGATCGTCGTGGCAAGCTCCGCTCCGCCCATCCTCTATCCGGACTGCTACGGGATTGACATGGCAACGCTCAACGAGCTGGTGGCGTTCAACGCGCTCCTGCTCTGCCTGAAGGAGTCGGGGCAAGAGGCGGCGTTGCACGAAGCTTACGAGAGCGCGAAGCACCAGCTCACGCTCCCGCCCGAGCGTCAGAGCAATGTGTTGCGCACGCTCTATGAGCTGGTGCCCCTTGCCACGTTGATCGAGGCAATCACGCGTCTGCTCCGCCCCGAAGGTTTGCGGGCGGAATTGCAGGTGGTCTTCCAGACGGTGGGCGACCTTCGGCGGTGCTGCCCCAACCACACGGGCGACTGGTATTTCACTGGCGACTATCCCACACCCGGAGGCAATCGCGTGGTCAACCGCGCTCTAGTCAACTTTATGGAAAACAGGAATGAACGCGCCTATTGATTCCTATAAGAAGAAGTGGGCGGCAGAACGCGCCCGCGCTGCGTATCTCGCACTCGCCGACGGCACCGTCTTTCACGGTGTCGCCTTCGGCAATTTGGAGGACGCGCTCGGCGAAGCCGTCTTCAACACGGGGATGAGCGGTTACCAGGAGATCCTCACCGACCCCTCCTACGCCGGGCAGTTCGTGGTGCTCACCGCGCCGGAAATCGGCAACTACGGTTGCAACCCGGAGGACGAGGAGAGTCGCGGTCTCTTCCTGAGCGGGCTGATTTGCAGTCGCGTCAATCCGCCGAGCAACTTCCGCTCCACCTGTTCGCTCCCGGAGTACCTCCTTCGGCACGGTCGCCCCGGGCTTTACGGCGTGGATACGCGAGCCCTCACGCTCCACCTGCGCGACCATGGTGCGCAAAAGGCGTACTTGCACGTGGAGGAGAAGGAGCTGAGCGAAGCCGAGGCGATCAAGCGTGCGCTATCTTGGGAAGGGCTGGATGGTCAGGACTACGCAGCCCGCGTAACGACGAGCGAGCCTTACGTGTGGTCGGAGCGCGGGAGCTTCCGCGTAACCGTCTGCGACTTCGGCGTGAAGCGCAATATTCTCCGGTGCCTGGAAAAGCTCGGGTGCCAAGTGACCGTGGTACCCGCAAAGACGCCGGCAGAGCGCATCTTGGCGGAGCGTCCGGACGGCATCTTCCTCTCCAACGGTCCCGCGGATCCCGGAGCGGTGGTCTACGCGCAGGAAGCCGTCAAGGCGTTTCTGGAAGCGGGCGTGCCGATGATGGGCATTTGCCTCGGGCACCAGTTGCTGGGGCTGGCGTGTGGCGCGAAGTGCGAGCGGTTGCCCTTCGGGCATCACGGGTGTAACCATCCGGTGAAGGACCTCCTGAGCGGGGCAGTCGCCATTACCAGCCAGAACCACAACTATGCGCTCACGGCGTTGCCGGAGTGCTTGGAGTTGACCCACGTCAATCTGAACGACGGCACGGTCGAGGGCTTTCGGCACCGGTCGTTGCCTGCCTACAGCGTGCAGTTCCACCCTGAGGCGGCTCCCGGGCCACACGAAGCGCAGGCGTTGTTCAAGCCTTTCTTGACGGCGATGGAGAAGCGTACCCGCGAGCCGGGAATCTAACGAGAACGATTGAAGAGGAGCGTAGAAATGGGAACCAAGCATATCTTTGTTACTGGTGGCGTCGTTAGCAGTTTGGGCAAGGGGATCACGGCGGCTGCGCTGGCGTTTCTGTTGCGTCAGCGCGGATACCGCGTGGCGATGCAGAAGCTTGACCCGTACCTGAACGTCGACCCCGGCACGATGAGTCCGTACCAGCACGGCGAAGTCTTCGTAACCGACGACGGCGCGGAGACGGATCTCGACCTCGGGCACTACGAGCGCATCGCGGGCGTTACCTGCTCCAAGGCGTCCAACTACACCAGTGGCAAGATCTACGGCGCAGTCATTGCCCGCGAGCGTGCCGGCGGTTACCTCGGCGGAACGGTGCAGGTGATCCCCCACATTACCGACGAGATTAAAGCCGCCATGCGCGCCCTCCACGCCCCAGACGTGGATATCGCCATCACGGAAATCGGTGGCACCGCCGGCGACATCGAAAGCTTGCCCTTCCTCGAGGCGGCGCGTCAATTCCGCATGGAGAGTGCGCCCGGCGACGCGCTCTTTATCCACCTTACCTACGTCCCCTACCTTAAGGCGGCGAAGGAGCTGAAGACCAAGCCCTCGCAACAGTCCGTCGGCGTCCTGCGCAATATCGGCATCCAGCCCGACATCCTGGTCTGCCGCGCCGAACGCAAGCTGGAGTCCGACCACCTGCGCAAGCTCGCCATCTTCTGCAACGTCCCCGAGCAGTGCGTCATCGAGGAGCTGGACGTCCGCCACACCATCTACGAAGTGCCCATCAAGCTCACCCAGCATCACTTCGACGAGGAGGTTCTCCGCGGTCTGCGCCTTGAGCCCAAACCCCTCGACCTGCGCGACTACCGCCACTGGCTCGCGACGATCCTCCGCCCGACCCGCGAAGTAACGATCGCCGTGGTTGGAAAGTACATCCGCCATCAGGACGCCTACAAGAGCATTTACGAGTCCCTCTCCCACGCCGCGATGGCGCACGGCGCGAAACTCAACTTGATGCGCGTGGAATCCGAAGAGCTCGAGCAGACCAACGTGGCTGCCCGCCTTGCCAAAGCCGACGGCATCCTCGTCCCCGGCGGGTTCGGGCGTCGCGGTCTGCTGGGCAAGTTCAAAGCCGTCGACTATGCGCGAACGAACGGCGTCCCCTTCCTCGGGATCTGCCTCGGGATGCAGTGCGCCGTTATTGAGTTCGCCCGCGACGTCCTCGGCTGGGCAGACGCCGACAGCACGGAGTTCGCCGAGACCTCCCACCCGGTTATCGACCTCATGGAAGACCAGAAGCATTTGAAGGCGATGGGGGGCACGATGCGCCTGGGCGCGTACGCTTGCTCGCTCACGCCCGGCTCCCGCGCCGCCAAGCTCTACGGCTCGACCACGATCTCCGAACGCCACCGCCACCGCTACGAGTTCAACTCCGCCTTCCGGAAGGAACTGGAAGCTGCCGGGCTCTCCGTCGCGGGTGTCAACCCCGAGACCGGGCTGGTGGAAGTCGTTGAGCTTCCCAATCATCCCTTCTTTATCGGGTGCCAGTTCCATCCGGAGTTCAAGAGCCGTCCTCGCGCCGCGCACCCGCTCTTCTCCGGATTCGTGGAAGCTGCCATCACGCGCCACGAACAGCACCGCGCCTAACCCTGGGAGGACGTCTCCATGCCTAAACGCACCGACATCCACAAGATTCTCCTGATCGGCTCGGGGCCCATCGTCATCGGGCAGGGGTGCGAGTTCGACTATTCCGGGACGCAAGCCTGCAAGGCTCTCCGCGCCCAGGGCTACGAAGTGGTGCTCGTGAACTCCAACCCCGCCACCATCATGACCGACCCCGCCACCGCGCCTCGCACCTACATCGAGCCGATGACGCCCGAGAGCCTCGAAGCCATCATCGAGCGCGAACGCCCCGACGCCCTCCTCCCCACGCTCGGCGGGCAAACCGCCCTCAACCTCTCCATGTCGCTCTACCGGCGCGGGATCCTCGGCAAGTACGGCGTGGAAATGATCGGCGCCAACGCCGCCAGCATCGAGCGCGCAGAGGACCGCAAGAAGTTTAAGGACGCCATGCTCGCCATCGGGCTGGACGTTCCGAAGTCCGGCTCAGCGCACTCCCTCCCCGAGGCGCGTGCAATCGCCCAGTCGATCGCCACCTGGCCCCTCATCATCCGCCCCGGCTTCACCCTCGGCGGCACCGGCGGAGGCATCGCGCACAACCCCGAGGAGTTCGACCGCATCGCCCAGGGCGGTCTCGACGCCTCCCCCACTTCCGAGATTCTCATAGAGGAGTCCCTCCTCGGCTGGAAGGAGTTCGAGATGGAAGTGGTGTGCGACCGTAAGGGCAACGCCGTCATCGTCTGCTCCATCGAGAACCTCGACCCCATGGGCGTCCATACCGGCGACTCCATCACCGTCGCCCCCATTCAGACCTTGACCGACGCCGAGTACCAAGCCATGCGCGACGATTCCTTCGCCGTCATGCGCGCCATCGGCATCGCCACCGGCGGCTCCAACGTCCAGTGGGCTGTCAACCCTGCCACCGGGCGGCGCATCATCATCGAGATGAACCCCCGCGTCTCGCGCTCCTCCGCCCTCGCCTCCAAGGCAACCGGTTTCCCCATCGCGAAGATCGCTGCCCTCCTCGCCGTCGGCTTCACCCTCGACGAATTGAAGAACGATATCACCGGCACCACCCCTGCCTCCTTCGAGCCTTCCCTCGACTACGTCGTCGTCAAGGCTCCGCGCTTCACCTTCGAGAAGTTCCACGGCTCTTCCAACACCCTCGGCACGCAGATGAAATCCGTCGGCGAAGCCATGGCAATCGGGCGCACCTTCCAGGAGGCGTTCCAAAAAGCCCTCCGCTCCCTGGAGACGGGGCGCGCCGGCTTCGGCGCAGATGGTAAGGACGCCCCCTCCGAATCCCTCTCCGACGACGCCCTTGCCGACGCCGTCGCTTGCCCCACCGCCGAGCGCATCTTCCACGTTCACGAAGCCTTCCGGCGCGGGTGGAGCGTGGAGAAGCTCCACACCCTCACGCAGATCGATCCCTACTTCCTGCGCCACCTCCAAGAGCTTGCCACCTTCGAGGACGAAATCACCACGCTCGGCTCCGTCGCTACCCTCTCGTTGCATCCTGAGCTGTTGCGTCAGGCGAAGCAGTTCGGCTTCTCCGATCGCCAAATCGCCCACCTCCTGGATACGGACGAAGCTGCGGTAACTTCCGCTCGGCGCACCCTCGGCATCCTCCCCGAGTATGGACTCGTTGACACCTGCGCTGGCGAGTTCGTTGCCCGCACGCCTTACTTCTACGGCACCTACCTCCCCGAGCCCTCGGCTCACGCCTCCACCCCCGCAACCGCCACTCCCTCCTCCGAGAAGGGCGCCGTGCTGATCATCGGTGGCGGACCCAACCGCATCGGGCAAGGCATCGAGTTCGACTACTGCTGCTGCCAAGCAGCGTTCGCGCTCCGCGAGGAGGGCTACCGCGTGGTCATGGCAAACTCCAACCCGGAGACCGTCTCCACCGATTACGATACCTCCGACGCGCTCTACTTCGAGCCTCTCACCCTTGAGGACATCGTCAACATCTACGAACGCGAACACTGCATCGGAGCCATCGTGCAGTTCGGCGGGCAAACTCCGCTCAACCTCGCCCAAGGTCTCAAGGCGTCCGGCGTCCGCATCCTCGGCACCAGCCCCGACGACATCGACCTCGCTGAAGACCGCGACGCCTTTAAGCAACTCGCCGAGCGCATCGGCATCCGGCAACCGCCCAGTGGCATCGCCCACTCCGTCGCCGACGCCGTTGCCATTGCCGACCGCATTGGCTACCCGGTTCTCGTGCGCCCCTCCTTCGTCCTCGGTGGGCGGGGCATGGTGATCGTCCACCGCAAGGAAGACCTTGAGGAGCTTGCCCGCCAGGCGGTAGCCATCGCCGAAGGTAAGCCCATCCTCATCGATCGCTTCCTCGAGAATGCCATCGAGCTGGACGTCGATAGCGTCAGCGACGGCAAAGGGAGCACTATCGTCGGAGCCATCCTCGAGCACGTCGAGCCCGCCGGTGTCCATTCGGGCGACGCTGCGTGCGTCACGCCCCCCATCTCCCTCTCCGAGAGCGTCCTCTCGCGCATCCACGACTACGCTCGCGCCTTCGCCGAGGGTCTCCACGTCTGCGGGCTCATGAATCTGCAAATCGCCGTCAAGGGCGAAGAGATTTACATGATCGAGGTCAACCCCCGCGCCTCGCGCACCGTTCCCTTCGTGAGCAAGGCAATCGGCGTTTCGCTCGCAGCTGTCGCCGCACGGGTGATGATGGGCGACCAAACCTTGAAGGAAGCCGGCTTGGAGCACGAAGTCTCCTTGCCCTACTTCGCTGCCAAGGAAGCCGTCTTCCCCTTCGCCCGCTTCCCGGGGGCAACGATTGCCCTCAGCCCGGAGATGAAGTCCACGGGTGAAGTCATGGGCTTGGCGCGTTCGTGCGGGATGGCATACTTGAAGAGCCAGGCAGCTGCCGGATCCGACTTGCCTCTCCCCGCTCCGAACGCCCCCGCTCCCGTCGTCTTCCTTTCGTTGTGCGACGCCGATAAACCCTCCGGCGTTGAAGCCGCCAAGAAGCTCGCCAAGCTGGGGTATAAACTCTGCGCCACGCGTGGGACGGCGACTGCGCTTTGGGAAGCCGGGTTACGCCCCGACGCCGTCTTCCGCGTGAGCGAAGGGCATCCGAACGCGCTCGATCTCATCCGCGGGAAAGCGGTGGCGTGGATTGTGAATACGGCGGGTCCCGGAGCCGACCATATTGGCGACGGCTTGAAGATTCGCACCGACGCCCTTCTGCACGGCTTGCCGATTACAACCGTCCTGGAAGGCTTTGAAGCGGCGGTGGC